>LJCR01002345.1 GCA_001399705.1 Kouleothrix aurantiaca | reverse complement strand
CCCCCGAATTTTCTTTTTCTGTGCAGCGCCCCGCCTTTGCTGGGGCGCTGCACAGAAACAAAGTGATCAAGCGGAGCTAGTATCACAGCCCCCAGAGCATCAGGCAGGCAAGCGCGCCAAAGCACAGAAACGAGCCGTAGGAAATATACTTCGGCACATTCGGTCGGCCAGCCGCGCGCAGCGCCAGAAGTGCCACTGAGAAAATGCCCGCGAGCACCATGCCGTAGAAAATCGCCGGCATCAGGTTCAGCAAGCCTACCGCCGCGCCAATAAAGATCGCCAGGTAGACATCGCCCAGCCCGAAGGGTACCGCTGTGCTGGGAAAAAGCACCCGCGCCAGCGCGAAAAAAAGCGCGAAGACAAACCCGGCCAGCAATGCGCCAAGCAGCGCGCTAAGAAAGCTGTGGTGCGGGATCAGTGTGGCGGTGAGAAGCACCACCAGCGCGGCGCCTAAGATCACAAACGTATAAATCGAGCGATGCAGCCAGTCGATCGCGCCCGTAAGCACCAGGATGACAGCGACAAACGAAAGGTAGAAAAACGCTGCCCCCAAGCCATCGCGGATGTAGAAAAGAGTGATGCTTGCGCTGATCAGAATTTCATTGAGCGGGAAGATCCAGTGGAGCGATTGGCCGCAGCAGCGCCCGCGCCCGCCCTGCGCCAGCCATCCCACCACCGGCAGCACCTGCCACCACGCAAGCGGCCGCCCACAGCGCGTGCAGCGCGGCCAGCCGCCCATCGCGCGCTCGCGCGGCAGCCGCACCACCACAACATTGACCAGTGCGCCCAGCAGAAGCCCGAATAGTGCTACGAGAATGGCGACGGGCTCGAGCATGACATTCACCATCAGGCGCGCATTGCGGCGCGCATAACATCGAGCGGTGCGGCGCGGCCCGTCCAGCGCTCAAAGGCCAGCGCTGCCTGCCGCACCAGCATGTGCGAACCATCGAGCGTGCGTGCGCCGCGCGCTGCTGCCTCGCGTAGCAGGCGCGTCTGCCGGTAGATCATGTCGAACACCAGCGCATCAGCGGGAATAAGATCGCCCGCCAGGGGTGTTTCATCGCCGTGCCAGCCCAGCGAGGTAGCG
>LJCR01002343.1 GCA_001399705.1 Kouleothrix aurantiaca | reverse complement strand
ATTCAGTAATTTTAAGCTTATAATTTAATAATAATAGTTGAAAATAATAATTAACAGTGTATGAATGATACGAACTTCGTTATTTGCATTAACAACGCCGAATATCCTGCTGCGCTTGAACTTCGAAAAATATATCAGGTTATTCCCGATGAGGTAGCGCGCGATAATAATCTTATTCGCATTATCGATGAATCGGGAGAAGATTACCTCTACCCTAATGCGTATTTTTAGCCGTTGATCTCCCTCAACCGATTAAAGACGCGATCTTGCGCGCCGCGTAGTGCAGCGCGTACCCCCAACTATTGTCCTCGCTACAGGTGAATAATTTCCAGCGGCTCGGCGGCGGCGCTCTGCATCGCGCGCACGACCGACATGCGGTGGCATTCTTCGGGCTTGGCCTCGAAGCAGAGCACGGCCGCCGGCTGGGCGCGCGCCAATTCGAGCGCGGCGTGCAGCGCCTCGGGCTGCGCGGCCATGAGTGCGTCCATTTCAGCGAAGAAGGTAGGAAAATCGTGAGTGCGGCGGACCTCGTCGCGCAGGGGCTTGGGCGTGCCAAGCGCCACGAGGTGCGTGTAGCCGATACCCGCATCCGCCAGGCGCGCGCTGAAGCGCTTTTTGGAGAAGTCGGGCTTGCGGCTAAAAGGCCGTTCGCGCACGTCGATGATGTGGGCGACGCCATGCGCCTGCACGAGATCGAGGAATGTTTCGATTGAGTGGCCCTGGTAGCCAACGGTGAAGAGTGTTGTCATTTGTTTTTCCGAAGAATGGACGACCGACGAAATATTTACCACGGAGGCACAGAGGCACAGAGGGTTGTAGTTTACAGGTTGCAAGTTTGAAAGTTGCAGGTTACTGCCTCCTGCTGGTTGCCAACTGTGGAATGGACGACCAAAGAAATTTCACCGCAAAGGGTGCGAAGCGTTGCAGGTTTGAACGTTTGAAAGTAGCAGGTTACTGCATACTGCCACCTGCCTACTGCCGACTACCAACGACGCTCACCCCGTCACCCCTTCATCTTGTCACCTTGTCACGCGCTCAGCGGCGGGCGAGGTTGCGGCGGCGGTAGGCGTCGGCGGCTTCGCGCACC
>LJCR01002344.1 GCA_001399705.1 Kouleothrix aurantiaca | reverse complement strand
ATCTTCCTTTTACAAATATCGCTCACAGCGATAACGAGCAACATAGCTGTTTACAGATCGACGGGTGCGCCGCGCTTCGCGATTGACTGTGACGCAGCTTCAAGAATACGCACAACACGCAGCCCGACTTCTCCATCCGTCAGCGGCTTTCGCTTGTTTGTTATGCATTCAATAAAGTGATTCGCCTCGATTTGAAGGGCTTCAATATTGTCAAGGCGTGGTGCCCACATATCGCCGGCGCGGTATCCGACTTTCAGTTGATAAATGTCGGCGGGCTGATCGCTGAGAGTAATGCCTTTGTCATAGACCTTGATCTTCTCGCTCATTTCGATGTCGTCATACACAATCATTTTCTGCGAGCCACCAATCAGCGTCTGGCGCACCTTGACCGGCGCAAGCCAATTGACATGGAAATGTGCAATCAGCGTATCTGTGAAGTAGCACGTTAAATAGGCCAGATTTTCGGGCTGGCCAGGAACGTGTGCCATACCGGTTGCCGCAATAGTGACAGGGCTACGCTCAAATAGAAAGTCCATGATCGACAGATCGTGAACTGCCAAATCCCATAGCACATTGACATCGTGCTGAAACAGGCCAAGGTTGACGCGAACGGAGTCGTAGTAGTGGATCTTTCCGGTGCTGCCGTTGTCAATAAGCTCTTTGATTTTACGCACTGCGCTGGTGTAAACGAAAGTATGATCAACCATAAGTGTCAATTGGCGCTTTTCAGCTTCTTCGAGCAGATGCTCGGCTTGCGCTGAGGTTGTGGTGAATGGCTTTTCCACAAAAACATGCTTGCCTGCGCGCAGCGCCTGAAGCGCAAGTTCATAGTGCGATGAAACCGGGGTTGCAATTGCTACGGCGTCGATCGCTGAATTTGACCATAGCTCACGCACATCTGCGCATGCCCGAATGCCTGGATAAATTGACTCAACAAGGGCGCGCCGCTCAGGTCGCTGATCGCAAACATTGATAATTCGAGTGTTTGGTACCTGTGAGAAATTACGAACGAGATTTGGACCCCAATAACCATAGCCAATAATGCCCATCCCGATCATCAGTTCGCTCTCCTTGCAGTATGTAATAG
>LJCR01002341.1 GCA_001399705.1 Kouleothrix aurantiaca | reverse complement strand
GCGCACGAGCGCGCGATCTCGGCGTAGTCGGCGGCGAGGGCGGTAGCTTCCATGGCGGGCGCAACCATGGGCATCGAGGCCGCGCGCAAATTCGGCTGGCGCGCAGTCCACTCGATCAGTGGTGCCGAGGCCGAGAATTGGGTGAGCGCAAGCACCAGTGTGGCCTGCTCCGCCAGCGTGCCAAGCGGCGTGGCTGCGTCGCCGAGCATGCCCTCGGGCGGCAGGCTGGCGTTATGTGCGCCAGTGGCAGGGTAGGTGACCAGCGGCAAAACACGGAAGCCGCGATGCTGCCCAAACATTTCGAGGGCCGAATGCCAGCGCGAGGCCATTGCGCGGCGTTCGGCCCAGTCGGGGGTGTCGTTGAGATGGCCGTGCGGCATATCAACCAGCACTAATGCGGTTTCACCAGGCTGCGGATCAAACACATCAGCGAAAAGTTTCGGTAAATCGATCATTGCGCATCCTCACAACATTGCCGTATCGGACGAATGCCAAAACGCCGGAGAATCCGGTAAAAACAAGCGACACCAGAGCACACGGCCCTGGTGTTTCGGCGTGGATAACCCTCGGCGATACGAGCTAGTATAGTGCTAGTTGCATGATGCGTCAATGGAGATATTTGCAATCTAACCAAGCAATATATTACAGTTTATTCAGTATATATATGCTGCCGTACGGCGCGGAATTGGCATAGAATAGTCCGAGCAGAATCACGAGTCAAAACGCACAATCATCCAGCCTGCCGTTGAGGAGAAAGAAGAAACGTGCATACTGATGTACTCATCTATGGGGCGAATGGCTATACCGGCGCGCTGATTGCGCGAATGGCCGCCGAGCTGGGCCTGCGCGCTATCGCCGCAACCGACCACAACAGCACGGCGAGCGTGGCCGCGCTCCTGGCGGCCGGGCAGCGCGCTGGCGTTGGCGTGGTGCCGGGCGTGGAGATCGACAGCGGTTTTGGCGGCAAACTCTGGCACACGCTGATCTACGGCGCAGCGCCTGATGCGCCCGAGCTGCTCGAGCTGTGCGAGTCGGTCTATACCCGCAATGCCACCGACGCCGTGGCGCTGCCAGGCGAGCTGGCCGCGC
>LJCR01002342.1 GCA_001399705.1 Kouleothrix aurantiaca | reverse complement strand
AAACCCTACTTGCCGACGTTCTCGCCGCTCCACGCTTCTTGCGTGTTTTTCACGGCCTGATCCTTGACCTCGGGCGCAATCGTCACTTCCTCTTCCTTCAGGTCCTGAATAACGATGCCCGGGATGGTCTCGCTGATCTTCACCACAATCGGCGCAAGCTCCTTCAGCGCGCTCAGCGCCACGTTGGCAACACCGTCGTGCTTAAGGGCCAGGCCGGTGGTGTGCAGCATGGTGTAGCCAATCGATGCCAGGCTCAGCGCAGTATAGTCGTCGCGCAGCATCTTCGAGACCGGGTCGTGGCGAACTTTGTCGTACAGGCCTGCGGCCACGCCCGCAATTGCGCTCAGCGTTTCCTTGATTGGGGCGCTTGCCTCGCCGCCGACGCTCTCCAACTGCTGCTCAAGCGCGCTGTTCTGGCTGGTGATCGCGGTTTTGATTGACGTAATAACTGTCCGAGCGCCAGTATAGGCGTCGATCCGGTCGTCGTTCAACTGGCGCTCAATCGCCTCAAGAATGTGCTTGTCCAGCGAAATCATGTCGCTGACGTACTGCTGCAGAATGTCTTGATTGTCTCGCATCTCCGATTCCTCTCATTCTAGATGGGTGATGATTTATCTTCTCGCATCAGATGAGAGCAAGAGGCGTGCCAGGAAGTGTGCATTTTGTGTGCAATATCTTTGCAGTAATTGCAAAGATATTTGCATAAATACCGCGTTTCTGGCTTCCTGATGCCGCACGGCAAAGAAATACAGAAACACGCGAGTGTCACGGATGCGCGTCGGGAGTAGCTGGAGCTTCGGTGGGAGCGGCCGCGAGCGCGGCAGCCAGCACGTCGTCCATGCGCTCGGCCAGCACAAATGTCAGATCGGCGCGCACCTCGGGCGGGAGCTCGTCGAGGTCGGGCGCGTTGCGCTGCGGGAGGATGACGGTGCGCAGCCCGGCGCGGTGGGCGGCCAGCACTTTTTCCTTCACGCCGCCGATGGGCAGCACCTTGCCGCGCAGTGTGATCTCGCCCGTCATCGCCACGCTGTCGCGCACCGGGCGGCCAGTCAGAAGCGATACCAGCGCGGTGGCCATCGCGGTGCCGGC
>LJCR01002339.1 GCA_001399705.1 Kouleothrix aurantiaca | reverse complement strand
CTGGCGCGTTGTGCTTCACGGATGGCCTGTAAGGATTGTTGCAAGTTTGCAGGTTTGAAGGTTGCAGGTTGTGCAACTCAACATTTTGTGCTAAGTCAAAAGATTCACCACAGAGACGCAGAGGTTTTGCGGGATCTTGGTCTGGGCGTATAGCAATACGCCCTTCGCTGGCTCTGTGCTTCTCGCTTCCTGCCTCCCGCCTACTGCTTTCTGCGTAATCTGTGGATTACTTCTCTTCGCCTGATCTGTGGATTACTTAACCCGCGATGATCTCCGAGCCGGCGACGTGCTTGCGTACCTGCGCGATGCTGCCCCCACTTGCCTCGGCCAGCAGCTGCGCCAGCGGCGCGACGCACAGGCTGCCCTGGCACGGCCCGGCCATGGTCCACAAGCGGCGCTTCAGTGCGTCGAGGGTGCGGGCCGGCACCGGGCCGTGCATGGCGGCGCGCACTTCGCCAGCGCTCACCTGTGAGCATTGGCAGACGATCTGCCCGTAGCCCGGGTCGCGCGCAAGCAACGTGGCAATCGCATCTGCGTCGGCGGTGGCGACGCGCGGCGCGGACGTGCGCCCTGGCAGCGGCGTGCTGCGCGGCACCAGCGCCAGCCCCTGCGTGGCCAGCAGCTCGCGAAGCGGCGCGGCGCGGCCACGCGCCCAATTGGCGTCAAATTTCCCTGCACAGCCGGCCCGCACCTGCACCACGCTCGCCGCATACGCCGCCTGCTCAGAAGGCGGCAGCGGCGCGCCAATCGCCTCGCGCAGCGCCTCGGCCGCGCCCAGCAGCTGCGCGGCAGCGTCGCATTGTTCGGGCAGCAGCGCGCGCGCCAGCCCTTCCAGACAAAACGCAATCCGCCGCCGATCGCCCACCTGCGTCGACACCGCAATCGCCTCCCAGAATTGCTGGCGCGCACGCACCCACTCGCCGCCATCAACCGCCACCGTCGCCAGGTCGGTCAGCAGTAGCGCAACGCCCATCTGGTCGCCCAGCGCCCGCAGAAGGCGCAAACCTTCGTCAAGCTGCTCGCGCGCCTGCGCGCGGCGGCCCAGTTTGTGCGCTGCCATGCCCAGCGTATCGAGCGCGTAGGCCGCCCCC
>LJCR01000234.1 GCA_001399705.1 Kouleothrix aurantiaca | reverse complement strand
ATGTGTGGATCTACAAGACGCCGCGCCGGCAGGCCCAGCCGCTGGCAGCGCGCTTTGGCGATGCGTTTGCGGTCGATGGCTCTAGCCTGCTGCCGCCCAACACCGCCTGTGGCGCGAGCAAGCTGGCGCTGACGCTGGGCTTGCAGCCGCTCGCGCGCCCGGCCCAGCCGCTGAACGTATTTGTGCATGTCATCGGGGCGGGCGGGCCGGTGGCGCAGTTCGATCTGCCGCTTGACGCGCTGCTGCCGCCGGCGCAGTGGGGTGCGGGGGAGAAAATCGAGCCGCCGCTTGAATTGCCGCTACCCGCCGACATTGCCTCGGGGAAATACCAGGTGTTTGTAGGAAGCTACGACCCCGCCAGCGGCCAGCGCCTGCCGCTCCAAACCACTGCGCCGGCCAGCGGGGCCGACGGCCCGAACGCGCTGCTGGTGGCAGAATTCACCATCCAGCAGCCGGAAAAATGAGCAGGCTACTGGCTCAGCCGCGCCGCCGCCGGCGCGATCACCCAGCTGGCGCGCGCATCACAGCAACCCTTTCAGCTCCTGGGCGCTCTTGCGGTTCATGCCAGGCACGGCGGCCAGCTGCTCGACGGTCGCGGCGCGAATGCCATCGAGCGAGCCAAAGGCCTTGAGCAGCGCGCGGCGGCGCTTCGGGCCAATGCCGGGGATTTCTTCCAGTGTGGACGTGAGCGCCGACTTGGTGCGCAGATTGCGGTGGTACTGCTTGGCGAAGCGGTCGGTTTCCTCGTCAATCGTCTGGATGAGCCGCAGCGCCGCGCTGTCGCGCCCCAGCACAATCAGCTCGCTCGCTCCCGGCTGCAGCAGGTCGAAGCGGTCGCGGCGCACGCCTTTCACCACGCCCACGGTCGGGATGTGATCGAAATGCAGCTCGCGCAGCACTTCCATCGCGCCGTTGAGCTGGCCTATGCCGCCGTCGATCAGGATCAGGTCGGGCAGCTCGGTCCAGGTGTCGTCGGATTTTTGCGTGCTCAATTTTGCGTTCTGCAGCGTTTCCGCGTCGTCCTGAACCGCCTCGGCCTCGTCGATTGCGCGCTGCTCGGGGTCGGTCGCGTCGGCGTTCTCGGGCGGCGTTGTCGAGCTCATCACCGAGAACTCAGAGTTCAGCACCTCGCCTGATTCCTCGGCCGCGCGCTTGAAGCGGCGGCGCAGCACTTCCTGAATCGACGCGACGTCGTTCGCGCCCTCGACGGTTTTGATCTTGAACTTGCGGTAGCGGCTTTTCTTCGGCTCGCCCTGCTCGAACACCACCATCGCGCCGACCGAGTTGGTGCCCTGCGTGTTCGAAATGTCGTAGCACTCGATGCGCGCGGGCAGGCCGGGCAGGCCCAGCAGATCGCGAATTTCGCTCAGGCTGGCGACCGCCTTCTGCTCGGTGTTGAGCCACTGCAGGCGCATTTCTTCAAGCTTCTGGCGGGCGTTCTGCTCGGCCATGTCGATCAGCTTGCGCTTTTCGCCCCGGCGCGGCACCTGAATTTCGACCTTGTGGCCGCCTTTCTGGCGCAGCCACTGCTCGATGATCACCGGCTCCTCGACATGATCGGCCAGCAGGATGTTGGGCGGCACCTGCGCGGCGGTATCGTAGAACTGCGTGAGAAACGACGAAAGCAGCTGCCCGTCGTCTTCATCCTCGGTGTTCTGCAGCGCGAAGGGCTCCGAGCCGATCAGCTTGCCGCCGCGAATGTAGAAGACCTGCACCACCGCCGAGCCAGCTTCGCGCGCAAACGCGATCACGTCCTGGTCGGTGTCGACGGTGCGCAGCACCTGCTGGCGCTGGCTGATCTGCTCGATGTCGCGGATCTGGTCGCGGATGTAGCCGGCGCGCTCGTACTCCATGTTTTCGGCAGCGCTGGCCATGCGCCGGCGCAGATCGCGCACAACCTGGTCGGTCTTTCCCTCCAGAAAGCGGCAGACTGCCTCAATCGTCGCGCGGTACTCGGCGCGATCGACCAGATCGGGCACGCACGGCCCCAGGCAGCGATGGATGTCGAAATACATGCACGGCTTGCCGAGCTTGCGGTGCCGGTTGAATTTGTCGTCCTTGCAGTCGTAGGGCGGGCGAAAGGCGAACAGCCGGTTCAGCTCTTTCAGCACGCGCCGCACCGCACCCGCGCTGGAGTAGGGGCCAAAGTAGCGCGAGCCATCTTCGGGCGTGGCGCGGGTGCTGAAGATGCGCGGCCAGGCTTCGTGCAGCGTCACGCGGATGAACGGGTAGCTCTTGTTGTCCTTGAGCAGGATGTTGTACTTCGGCTGGTGCTCTTTGATGAGGTTCATCTCAAGCAGCAGTGCCTCCAGCTCCGAGCTGGTCAGGATGATCTCGAAGTCGGCAATATTCGAGACGAGCCGGCGGGTTTTGCTGTTCAGGCCGCGCGGCGCGCCGAAGTAGGAGCGCATGCGGTCGCGCAGCACCTTGCTCTTGCCGACATAGAGAATATGCCCGGTGGCGTCTTTCCAGATGTAGACGCCCGGCGCGAGCGGGACATTTTTGAGGCGCTCCTGAAAGAGCGGCTGATCGGCGATCGCCGTATGTGTCAGATTTGGCATTGTTTTATGCTGTGAAAAGTAGAACGGGTGTAGTATAGCGCATCGCGCGGCGCTCGGCAAAAGTGGGGTTTGGGGAATAGGGTTTGGGGTTTGGTGCTGCGGCTGTTTCTGCCTTCAAACTCCTAGACCCGAGAGCGCAGTTTGCTCGGGCCGCAAGGCCGTTGGTTTGCTCGGGCCGCGAGGCCGCAGGGGCTACACCGCCCCAGACCCCAAATTTTAGGTCATTGGCATATTCGAGGGCAATTTATCATGCCTCCGTTATGGATAGAGGCTGGCAACGTTTGATTGACGCAGTGCTACTGTGCATGGTTTTTGCTTGATACAAGTCTATTTCGTTTGATGCCTGCGATTTGGCACAACGGAGGCATGACCGTAAAGCACGTCGTTTGTTTCCCACATTTTTTACGGGGTTCGGGGCAAGGCCCCGACGGCGGGGTTGTGAGGGGCCGGCGGCGGCCCCTGACCGCGGAGCGCGAGGGCGCGTAGCCCTCGCACAAGCACTGAGCAAAGCAAATAATCCGCAGAGCGCGAGGGCGCGCAGCCCTCGTACAAGCACTAATGACAAGAAACAACATTATCTTTATACGCCACTCGCAGTCGCGCCCGGCGCCGGGGCAGCCGCCCAGCCAGTGGCCGCTGACGGACACCGGGCGGCAGCGCTGCGTCGCGCTGGCCACACGTATGCGCGCCGAGCCAGCGATGCTGCCAGATCTGATTGTGTGCAGCGAGGAGCTGAAACCCCGCCAGACCGGCGCGCTCATCGCTGAGCGGCTGGGCCTGCCGCACACGGTTGCGCCTGGCCTGCACGAGCACGCCCGCGAGCGCGTTGACTGGCTGGGCGATGACGAATTCGCGCGTGCAGTGGCGGCGCTGTTCGCCCGGCCCGACGAGCTGGTGTTTGGCGAAGAAACCGCGACGGAGGCGCGCGAGCGCTTTGCCGCTGGCGTGCGCGCTGCCGTGGCGGCAAACCCGACGCAGCGGCTGGCGATTGTCACGCACGGCACGGTGCTGGCGCTCTTTCTCGCGCAGCAGAATGGCCTCGCCGCCGAATCATTCTGGCGCCGCCTGGGCATGCCCGCGCTGGCGCGCGCCACCCTGCCCAATTTCCAGATTGCCGAGCTGATCGAGCGCGTGGAATAGCAGCCGCGCAGGCGGCACTTTCACCCCAGCTCAAAGCTCGTAATGCCGAATATCTTCCCCAGCGGCAGCGCAGGGGCCGCGCCAATATACATGCGCGCGGTTTCGAACGATGGCGTCATCCCGTGGCTCTGCGCCAGCGCGACAGCCTGCCGATTGGGCTCGGGAACGTCGAGATAGAAGGTTGCGCCTGGGGGAATGCTGCCCACCAGCGCGGCGAAGAGCGTCGCGGCGATGCCCGGGCTTTCGGCGTTTAGCGGGCCGATTTTGTAGCCGGCCTGGCAGGCGCGAATAACGCCGTAGCCGCTGAGCTGGCCGTTTTCAACGATACCGAGCGCGTGTGATTGCGGCTGACTGACCCAGGCGTTGAGAAAAGCGTCGCGCTGCGCGGGGAAAAAGCGCCGGTCGTAGGTGGCGAGGTCGGCAAAGGCAATATCCGCCAGGCTGACGCACGTCGGCTCGGCTCCGCCCGCGCCCGCGCTTGTGCCGGCATAGCGAATATTGCGGTGCGCCAGCGCGAAGCCCGACCTCTTGTAGTTCTCCTGCTGCGCCACAACGCCATCCAGCCCAACCGCTCGGCCCTTCAGGTCGGCCAGCGCCCGATCCCAGATCTGGATGCCATGGCCCTGGTGGCGAAAACGCTTTTCGACAATATACAGCCCGATAAAGCCGAAGTTGTCGCCATATTTGACGGCCGAGATCGTCGAAATGGCCTCGCCGTTGAGCTTGCCCAGCAGGAACCCCTGTGGATCGGCCGCGTAAAAGCACGCTGCGTCGTGCAGGCCGGGATTCCACCCTTCTCTGCTCGCCCAGTCTATCGCGATTTCTACCTCGCCGCGCGTCATGGTCGAGATCTGGTAACCAGCGTTGTGCGATGGCATAGACTACCTGCGGCTTGTGCGCGAATACAGGCGTTTTGCGCGGTTGCGCCGCCATTATACACGACCCTTATGCGCAATGTGCCCATCAAAAGCGCAGCGCGGCGCGCCGGGCGAAATTTTGTCGTGCCGCTTTGTGCGGCCGCGCCCGCATTCGACGCCGGTACGACATGCGGCGGCTATGCTCCCGCTACACGAAATCGCTGTAGCGAGGAGGCAGGCATGGATCGATCGGTTCCCGGCTGGCTGCGCGCATTCTTTCTGCTGGTGACGGTGCAGGCGCTGGTGGTCGCGGCTGGCGTGGTCGCGCCCGACCTTATCCCCCGGCTGATGCCCTGGGACGCCAGCCCGCTCAATGCGCGCTTTATTGCCGCGCTGTACGCGATGGGCTGCCTGAGCGCGCTGCTGTGCCTGCG
>LJCR01002340.1 GCA_001399705.1 Kouleothrix aurantiaca | reverse complement strand
GCCGCCAGCAGCCCCAGCCCGCTACCGGATGCGCCCAAGCCGCAGCAGGTTTACGGCGGCCAGCAAGATCAGCGCGCCGGCGAACGACACGATCAGCGCCGACAGGCTGAACGCCCCTGAGTTGATCGTATTTGCGCCGAACAGGAAGCCGCCGACAGCCGCACCAAGAATGCCGACAACAATATTGAGCAGCCCGCTCTGGCGCTCGTCGGTTCGCATCACAATGCTGGCCAGCCAGCCGATGGCGGCGCCAACCAGCAGCCACAGCACGAGATTGATCATGGTTTGTACCTCCTTTACAGGTATACGCGAGCAGTGTTCCGCGATCGGCGCTTCAGCAGGGATTGGCCTTGCTGAAGCGCTACTGTGTGTTCAAAAGTTGGCCACCCAGCACGCGCACTGGGCGCGGCTAGGGCTGCAGCACATCGCCGGTCTGCCCCTCAATCGCGATGCGAACATCGCGCACGGTTGGGAACTGCCGCAGCGTGCTGATGATCTGCTGGCGGATGAGCGTCGCCCGCAGCGACCCGCCGCCATACGCGCGCAGCTCGCGCGAGAAGTCGGCCGTTGCCACACCATCGGCGATTGTGAGGCTGCGCAGCGTGACGCGCTCGCCCCAGTTCGGCTCGCGGCCAGCGTAGCGCAACACTTCTTCCGGCGTGGGGAGTGCGGTGGTGAACCCGGCAAGATTGGGTGGCCCTGGCCCCCACAGCAGCTCGTTCAGCGCCGCCGTGCCGATCCGCTCAGTGCGCGGCACGCGCTGCTGCACTGGCGTCAGGCTTTCGCCAAGCACCCAGTACAGGGTGATGAGCTGCGTATTGGGGTCGCTGGCGCTCAGCACGGTGAGTGGCTGCCTGGCCAGAAGCTGGCCTGCGCCGCTCAGAACCTCGAGCACGGCCGGCTGTGTGGCTGGCTGCGGCGGTGGCCCCTCGTTCATCCAGTTCAGCGTTCCAATCGCCAGGCCCTGCGCATCAGCGCCGTGCAGCACCGGCAGCATGCGCATCAGTTCGGTGCCATCCTGCCAGCGCAGCCGCGCGATCACCTGGCCGCCGGGCTGCCCAAGCCGCGCAAACAGGTGCAGCGGCCGCGTC
>LJCR01002338.1 GCA_001399705.1 Kouleothrix aurantiaca | reverse complement strand
CTGGTGCGGCACGTGGCCGAGCGCTTCCCAAAGCGCCCAAACGTCGATGCCGTGCAGTTCGTGACGACGCAGCAGGCGCGCTGGGGCAGCTACAGCTCGGCCACGCGCACCATCCGCCTCAACGCCGCGCTGCGCGCCATGCCGCGCTGGGTGCTGGAAGCTGTGGTCGCGCACGAGCTGACGCACGTCTTTCATCTTGATCACGGGCCGGGCTTCTGGCGGCTGCTGCGGCAGGTCGAGCCAAATGTCGACCGCGCCGACGCGTTTCTGGCTGGCGTGAGCTGGCTGGGCCACCATTGGGAAAAGCTGCCGCCGGTCGAGCGGGCACTGCTGACACGCGCACACGCCTACCTCGACGACGATGGGGGCAGCGAGCCAAACGTCTGAAGGACAGCGATACAGAACGCACCGAGGCACACAGGCATACCAATTGCTCCGTGTCTCCGTGCCTCCGTGGTGAATAATGTAGGAGCCCATCTTTCCTATGAGCGAAACCGCCACTTCCAACCCACTGCGCGCCGGCCTGCGCATGCAGCGCACGCCCGAGCCATGCACCGTCGTAATTTTTGGCGCGACCGGCGACCTGACGCACCGCAAACTGGTGCCCGCGCTCTACAACCTCCAGCGCGAACGGCTCTTGCCGCCCGGCTTCAGCGTGGTGGGCTTCGCCCGGCGCGACTGGAGCGACGAGTTTTTCCGCGACTCGCTGCTGAACGACGCGAAAGAGTTTTCGCGCAGCGGCATCGAGCCCGCGCTGTGGGACAGCTTCGCCCAGGGCGTGAGCTATGTCCAGTCGTCGTTTGACGACCCGGCCGGCTACCAGCACCTCGCCGAGCGCCTGCGCGAGCTGGACGAACAGCGCGGCGCGAGCGGCAACCGCCTGTTCTACCTCTCGACCCCACCCGAATCTTACGCCACAATCATCCAGCAGCTTGGCGCGGCCGGGCTGGCGCGCTCGCCCGGCGAAGGCTGGACGCGCATCATCATCGAGAAGCCGTTTGGCCGCGACCTGGGCAGCGCCCGCGCGCTCAACGCCGAGGTACATAAAGTATTCGACGAGGCGCAGGTCTATCGCATCGACCACTACCTGGG
>LJCR01002337.1 GCA_001399705.1 Kouleothrix aurantiaca | reverse complement strand
GTCGTCAGCTCGCCCTCGCCGCGCTGCGGGTAGCGCTCGAACAGGAGCGTCGCCGTCAGGTAGTTCAGGATGGAGTCGCCCAGGAACTCCAGCCGCTCGCCGTCGATCAGGCCGACGCCCTGGTCGGGGCGCTCGTGCAGAAACGAGCTGTGGATCAGCGCGCTTTGCAGCAGGTTGGGGTCGCTGAAAAACAGCCCCAGGCTGGTTTGTAGTCGTTCGAGTGAAGGCATAGATTCGGTGTTGCGTTTTGAATGTTAAGTGCTGAGTGGAGCTTTATCGCAACTTAGCATTCAGCATTCAAAACGCAAAACTCGTCATTCGGCGCGCCGGAATATCAGCGAGACGTTGTGCCCGCCAAAGCCAAACGAGTTGCTCATGGCAACGTTGATGCTGGCCGGGCGCGCGGCATTCGGCACATAATCGAGGTCGCACTCCGGGTCGGGCGTTTGCAGGTTGATCGTGGGCGGCAGCACGCCATTTTGCAGCGCCAGGATCGAGATCGCGGCCTCGATCGAGCCGGCCGCGCCGATCAGGTGGCCGAGCTGCGATTTGCTGGAGCTGACCGGCACCTGGTAGGCGCGCTCGCCCAGCAGGGTTTTGATCGCCTGCGTTTCGGCGATGTCGCCGGCGGGCGTGCTGGTGGCGTGCGCGTTGATATAGTCGATGTCGTTGGGCGCGAGGCCGCCGTGCTGCAAGGCCAGCCGCATGGCGCGCAGCGCGCCCGCGCCGCCGGCCACCGGCTGCGTGATGTGGAAGGCATCCGACGACGCGCCATAGCCGACGACTTCGGCCAGAATGCGCGCGCCGCGAGCCTGGGCGTGCTCCATATCTTCAAGCAGAAGCAGCGCGCAGCCTTCGGAAAGCACAAAGCCATCGCGCGTGGCGTCGAATGGGCGCGACGCGGTGGAGGGGTTGTCGTTGTTGGTCGAGATCGCGCGGGCGCTGACAAACGCGGCAATGCCGATTGGCGTGATCGGCGCCTCGCTGCCGCCGGCGATGATCGCCTTGGCCCAGCCGCGCCGGATGGTCTCGGCGGCCTCGCCGATCGCGTGGGCCGCCGTGGCGCAGGCCGAGGTTGGGCAGAAGCTGGGGC
>LJCR01002336.1 GCA_001399705.1 Kouleothrix aurantiaca | reverse complement strand
GTCCATAACAATCCTTTTTGATTTCGTAACCACGAAGGTACGAAGACACGAAGATTTCAAATTATATCTTCGTGTCTTCGTCTCTTCGTGGTGAAGACTATAGGGACTTGAGCGCCGACGGCGCAATTGGCCCGCGCCGGTCTGGCGGCAGCCAGCCCAGGCTCGCCGCCGAGTCGCCCAGCGGGTTGTACTCGGCGCTGATCACGCCAGTGTAGCCGCTGGCGGCAATCGCCTCGAACAGGTAGCCGAAGCGCAGCTCGCCGGTGCCGGGCTGGTTGCGCCCGGGCGAGTCGGCAAACTGCATGTGCCCGATGCGCCCGGCCAGCTCGCGCACTGTCGCGGCAATATTCCCTTCCATGCGCTGCATGTGGTAGATGTCGTACTGCAGCTGCAGGTTCGGCGCGCCAACCGACTCAATGAATTCCAGCGTTTCGCGGCTGCGCGTAAACACGCACGGCCCATTGTCCCAGCTATTCAGCGGCTCGATCTGCACTGCCACTCCGGCCTCGTGCGCCTGCGCGGCCAGCCATGCGTACTGCTCGCGCAGCTGCGCCAGCTGCTCGTCGTGGGGGGCGTCGGTGTGCCACCTGCCGGCCAGCGCGTTCATGCGCGGGCAGCCAAGCTGCGCGGCCAGCTCCAGCGCGGCAGGCACATGCGCGCGAAACGCGGGCAGCCGCGCCGGGTCGTTCAGCACGCCGCGCTCGCCCGCCGCGAGGTCGCCGCCGTCGAAGTTGACGAGCGCCACACGCAGGCCAGAGTCGCGCACGCGCCGCACCAGCGCGCGCAGATCTTCGCCGTGCGGCCACCAGAACTCGGCCACGCCGAAGCCCAGGCGCGCCGCTTGGTCGAAGCGCTCCAGAAAGGGGTATTCGCGCAGCAGAATCGATACGTTGATGCCAAATTGGAGCATGGCGCTTCCTGTAGCGATGGGCGGCCCTACTCTACCGCCCGCACGTGGGGCTGTCAAGAAATACGCACAACTCAATTGAACATCCATTCATTCGATCAATTGAGCAAGTAATACGATATTACATATCAATATCATACGAATTACGTATTTGAAAGATTGTTTTTATTGATATATAATATCAATT
>LJCR01002335.1 GCA_001399705.1 Kouleothrix aurantiaca | reverse complement strand
CCTATTACCCGTGCACTTGTGCGCGAGCATTTACTCAACCTGACTGGTTTATCCAGTGAGTGGCCAAGCGATAAATTTCTACGTGAGCGTTGGCTAACAACGCCAGTCTACAAGACTCTGCGGCAGGCGCGTGTTGTGATGGTGCTTGAAGCAATTGAGTGGGCGCAATACACAAATAAACAGGAACACCAGCGTCCTTCTTCAGCAACCGCCTATTCCATTGAACATATCATGCCGCAAAGCACGAATGAAACCGACTGGCCCTTGCATGTGCCAAGCGGCGCTGATGACGCGCTGCGAATCACCGTAGCCACCGCGCGTGAAACGCTCAAGCATACCTTTGGCAACCTGACTTTGGTGACTCAGCCGCTCAATCTTGCGCTTAGCAACGGAAGATTCAGCGCCAAACGCACAGCAATCGAGAACAATAGCCTGTTGATGCTCAACAAGTATTTTCAGCGTAATACCATCCAGGATTGGGATGAGGTCGCTATTCGTGAGCGCGGCGAGCGGCTATTTGAAGAGGCGATCAAGATCTGGCCGCGCCCTGAGTAGTTGAAGAGGAAGCCGTGGGGGAAGGGCTTGATTCACACCAGCGGCAGCACCGTGATCAGGTGGCTGAAGGCGGCGAAATCATGCGGGTCGTTGGTCAGCAGGCGCTGCACGCCGCCGGCCTGCATCGTCGCCACAATGTTGACATCATGCACGCGCACGCCGCTGGTGGCGAAATCAATCGCGACCGAGCGGGTGATGCTGATCACCGCGCCCTTGCTGGCGCTGTAGGGGAAGCGCCGGTCGACCGCAATCATACCCGCCACCGAGGCGATGTTGACAATGCTGCCGCCACGCGGCTCCTGGGCCAGCATCTGGCGCAGGCCCTCGCGCGTGCACAGAAACACGCCGCGCGCATTCACGCCCATTACGCGGTCCCAGTCGTCGGCGGTGGTTTCGAGGATGTTGCCGACATGGCTGATGCCCGCGTTGTTCACCAGAATGTCGAGCCGGCCCTCGCGCTGCACCACCTCGGCAAAGGCAGCCGCCACCTGCGTTTCCTGCGAAACATCGAGCGTCTGGGTGGCAGCCGCGCCGCCCGC
>LJCR01002334.1 GCA_001399705.1 Kouleothrix aurantiaca | reverse complement strand
ATTCATGAAGCATCGTCTGCCCGTTTCTTTGCAGCAGGAATCGCGTATGTCACTAGATCCAGCCATGCCCTCTGCTGGCGCTTCGACGAAGCTTGGCTCGCTGCTGCATGCACTTGTCATCGCTGCCGATTGGCGTGAATGTTGTGCAGAGCTTGCCAGCTTTCAACCTGAGATTTTTCCTGCCACACGCCTCGATATTTATGTGCCCGGCGTGGACCAATCGCTCGCGCGGGTATATTCGACCCACGCGCCCTGGCCTGAAGAACGAGCCATCGACGGTGGCGAGCGAGCGTTACGCACGTGGTATGCACGGATGGCATATTTTTGGCTGGTGAAGCCACTGGTGGCGGCCGGGCAGGTCTGTGGGTGGATGGTGTTGGCGCGCCGGCACGTGCAGCTGGACAAGGCGATCCAGACTATTGCCGAGCAGCTTGCGCCCATGCTGGCGCTGCGCTTGCGCGATGAGCAGGCGCAGCAAATTCTAGCGATGAATCGCCAGCATACGGCGCGGCTTGAGCAGCGCCTGCGCACCAACGATGCGCTGATGCTGCAGGCGATCCTGGCGGCCGGCACCGCGCACGATCTGAGCAACCTGTTTACCTCCCTGCTGATGCACTCGCAAATGCTGCTGCAGGATGTTCCTGCTGAACTGCAAAACGATGTGTCGGTGATTCTGCGCGCCGCCGAAGATGGTCGCCACCTGCTTCAGCGCTTGCAGCACGGCATTGCGCCGCCGGAAATCAGCCTGTCGATCGTCGCCGATCCCGCTGCGACAATCAAAGATGTGATCGAGCTCACCCGCCCGCTGTGGGAAGCGCGCGATACCATTCGGGTGAAAACCGACATTGACGAAACTGCGCTGGCCTATATTCGCCCGGCCGACCTGCGCGAAGTGCTTGTAAACCTGCTGATGAATGCCATCACGGCGCTCTCAAGCGGTGGTGACATAACGCTTGGCGCTCGGGTCGCGGAAGGGCAGGTCGTGATCACAGTGGCCGACACTGGCGTTGGAATGTCGCCTGATCTGCAGCAAAAGATTTTTCAGCCATTCGCGTCGACAAAGGCGTATGGCCGCGGATTGGGGCTGAGCATCAGC
>LJCR01002333.1 GCA_001399705.1 Kouleothrix aurantiaca | reverse complement strand
CTCAGGAAGCGCTCGGGCGGCAGCAGCACGCGCGCGCCGGCGATCGCCGCAAGCATGGCCGGGTCGCGGGTGTTGGCGGGGCGCTCGTCGAGCGGCAGCAGGCCGATCTGCATCAGCGCGCCCCTCCGCTTGTGGCCTCGATCGCCTGGATGCTGAACAGCAGGGCGCGCGGCACGTGGAAAAAGCCCTTGTAGCTGCCACCCTTGCTGGCGAGCGCCAGGTCGCCGCGCCGGTCGCAGTAGCCGAACCACTCGCCGTGCGCGGGATCGGCAAAATGCGCGTAGCTGTAGGCATCGACGCGCGCGAGCCAGGGCAGCCAGCGCGCCTCGCCGCTGAGCGTGTAGGCCAGCACCAGCGCGTAGATCGCCTCGGTGTGCGGCCACCACAGCTTCATCGTCGATTCGAGCTGCAGCGTCGGGCGGCCCGCCAGATCCATGAAGTAGAACAGGCCGCCATAGTCGGCATCCCAGCCCAGCTCCAGCGATCCCTCGATTGCATCCAGCGCGATCTGCTGCTGCGCGGGGTTTGGAAAGGTGCGCAGCATGTGCAAGAGAATCCAGGCGGCTTCGATCGAATGGCCGGGGTTGAACAGCCGGCCTTCCGGCCAGTCGCTCAGGTCGCGGTCGTCGAGCGCGCGGTTCTCGACAAATATGCGCCGGGCCGGGTCGTAGTGGCGCAGCGTGCCGTCAATCGAGGATTGGATGACGGCGCGATAGCGCTCTTCAGGGAAGGTTTGCGCCATGTCGGCGGCGAGCAAGCCCAGCACGAGATGATTGGCGAGGTTGCTGGTGGGCACCTGCCCGGCGAGTGCTGGCCGCTCGAGCAGGGCCGGGTCGTCCATCCAGGCAACAATGCGCCAGAACAGCTCAGCCGCCTGCTTCAGCAGCGCCTGATCACCGGTGGCTTTGCCATACTCAAGCAGCGCCATCTGCACAAACACGGCGGCGTAGGGCTTGCGCTGAAAGAAAAACGGCAGGCCCTCGCGCGTCAGGCTGAAGTAGATGCGGCCCTGCGGATCAAAGGCGTGGCGCTGAATGAACTCCACGCCCAGGCGCGCGGCGTCGAGAAATTCGGGCCGGCGCTCGAATTCGTTGTAC
>LJCR01002332.1 GCA_001399705.1 Kouleothrix aurantiaca | reverse complement strand
ACAAAATGCTGGCCCGCGAAGAAGCCGTCAGCAAAGACGAAGACATCGAGGATGTACACCAGATGCGCGTGGCGACTCGCAGGCTGCGCGCGGCTTTACAAACGGTAGAAGGCGTGTTCGAGCCCGACATCATCCGCCGCTATCGCAAGGGCCTGCGCCGCATCGCGCAGTCGCTCGGCGCGGTACGCGATGGCGACGTCTTCCTCGAACATCTGCACACGCACCGCGACACCCTGCCCGAAGACGAGCGCCCCGCGCTCGATACGCTCATCGCGACGGTGACGACCGAACGCGCCAATGCGCGCCGCGCCCTGCTCGACGACCTGGCCTCCAAGCGCTACCGCGCATTCAAGCGCGAGTTTGGCGAGTTCCTGAGCACGCCCGGCGCTGGCGCGCTGCCCCCGCCCGAGCCGGGTGTCACGCAGCGCGTGCGCGATTTCGCCGGATCGGCGATCTGGCGGCGCTACGAGCTGTGGCGCGCCTACGAAACGGTTCTGCCCAACGGCGACGACGCCACCCTGCATCAGGCGCGCATCGCCGGCAAGCGCTTCCGCTACACGCTGGAGTTCTTCGCCGAGGTGCTGGGCGAGCGTGTGGATACCGTGCTCGATCCACTGATCGCGCTGCAGGAGTGCCTGGGCGATTTGCAGGATGGCGTGACCGCGCGCGAGCACATGGCCGCCCTTGGCCTCGCCGACGACGCGGGCGCGCAGGCCTACCTCGCCACGCGCACCGGCGAGCGCGCGCCCAAGCTTGCCGAGCTTCCGCGCCTGTGGGATCGCGTCGATCGCGGCACCTACCGCCGGCGTCTGTTCGAGCTGATTGTGAAGATGTGATCGGGTTGCAGGTACGCGGGTTTGAATGTTAGCAGGTTGCAGGTTCGCGGCTTCGCAGGTTTGCAGGTTTGAAGGTTCGCGGCTTCGCAGGTTTGCAGGTTTGCAGGTTGAGTTCGCACGAACCTGTCAACCTTCCAACCTGTAACTTGCAACCCCCCGCGCCCCAACCTGTAACTTGCGAACCTGCAACTTTTAACCAACAAGAGGTATCGCTATGGCAAATGGCTACCATCTCGCGCAGATCAATATTGGCCGCCTGCGC
>LJCR01002329.1 GCA_001399705.1 Kouleothrix aurantiaca | reverse complement strand
GCCCAACGCTGTCCGCCAGTAGGCCACCAAGCCACGTGCCAATCCCACCCGCCGCAAACGTGAAGCCCAGGATCAGGCCAGCCGCAAAGCCCTGGCGCGCCGGCAGCAGGCGCTGGGCATGCACCACCAGCACACTATGCTGCCCGCCAATCAGCAGGCCGGCCAGCGCGCACGCCACAAACGCCGCCAGCGGCGTGGGCGACCACAGGCACACCAGCCCGGCCGGCACGCCCAGCACCAGCGGGCCGACCGTCGCCGCGCGCATGCCGTAGCGGTCGGCCACGGCCCCGCTGACCACATTTCCCACCGCAGCGGCGAACATAAACGTGCCTGCCAGCGCGCCATACCACGTCGCGCTCCAGCCGCGCTCGGCGAACAGCGAGGGCAGAAACGCGCTGTAGGCGGCCTGAATGGATGAGCGCACCGCCACCAGCGCCACAAACGCCGCGACGACCCACACGGCGCTGCGCGCTGCCGTGCCCGCAACGCGCTTCGCACTCGGCGGCTCGGCTGGCAGCCCCGGCGCGGCCAGCATCAGCCCCGCCGGCACGAGCGCCAGCGCGCACAGCGGCAGCAGGCCCAGCGCGCCATTCAGCCCAAACAGCCAGCCAGCCACCGGCGGGCCAACCGCCAGACCCATCTGCCCCGAAAAAAAGAACAGCGAGGTCGCGCTGCCGGCCCGCGCCCGGTCGACCGCGCCAGCCGTGGCCGTGCCAATCGGGTGGAACAAGCCCGAACCAAGCGCGGCCAGCAGGAACAAGGGCAGGATCAGCGCCCAAGTGCTTTGCAGCGCCATCGCGCCCAGGCACAGCACCATCCACAGCGCGCCGGCTCCCGCCAGCACGGCCGTCCGCCCGCGAAAACGGTCGGCCAGCAGCCCAAACACTGGCTGCGACAGCGCCCCGGCAAAGGTGTAGAGTGTCAGCGCCAGGCCGATCTGGCTGTAGCCAAGGCCAAGCGGGCGCGCCAGCACCGCCATCAGCACTGGCCCGACGCTATTCAGCACATCGACGGCGAAGTGGCCCGAGGCTACGGCCAGAAACAGACGGTTGCGAAAGATCGTCAGCATTGGTTCAGGCTTTCTGCAACGATAGCGTAG
>LJCR01002330.1 GCA_001399705.1 Kouleothrix aurantiaca | reverse complement strand
TCTCGAAGGCCTCAGGCCGCCTTCGGCCGCGCACCTCTTCGGCACCGATAAGCTCGGCCGCGATCTGCTGAGTCGCATCCTGTACGGCGCGCGCATTTCGCTGTTTGTAGGCGTTGTGGTGGTGCTGCTGTCGAGTGTTGTGGGCACCCTGCTGGGCGTGCTGGCCGGCTACCTGGGCGGCTGGGTCGACGAGGCGCTGATGCGCATCACCGATATTTTTTTCGCCTTTCCCGCGCTGATCCTCGCCATGGCAATTGCTGGCGCGCTCGGCCCGGGCCTGCAGAATGCGCTGATCGCGATCAGCGCGGTGACGTGGCCAGTGTATGCGCGCCTTCTGCGCGGGCAGGTGCTGGCGCTGCGCGAGCGCGAGTTCGTGCTGGCCGCCCGCACCGTTGGCGTGCCCGAATGGCAAATCATCCTGCGCCACCTGCTGCCGAACATGCTCGCGCCGCTGCTGGTGCAGGCCAGCTTCGACATGGGCGGCGCGATCACATCGGTCGCTGGCCTTTCATTCATTGGCTTTGGCGCGCAGCCGCCTACGCCCGAGTGGGGCGTGATGATCAGCGAGGCGCGCACCTATATGGCCACGGCCTGGTGGATGGGTACCTTCCCGGCGCTGTCGATTATGCTGGTGGTGGGCGGCTTCAACCTGCTCGGCGATGGCCTGCGCGACCTGCTCGATCCACGGCTGCGCGGCCGATAGGGTTGCGGGTTAACAAGTTGCAGGTTCGCAAGTTGCAGGTTGGCAGGTTGCAGGTTGGCAGGTTGCAGGTTACCAGGTTGGGAGGTTGCAGGTCGCATCCTGAGTAGGCTAAAGGCTGTATCGAAGGGTGCAGGCCCAATCTCTAAACCCCAGACCCCAGCCCCTCATTCGGTTGCAGGGATAATACCAAATACGGATGATTACTTCTAGATTGTCATGCTGAGCGCAGCGAAGCATCTTTTGCGTTGCCAAAAGGAGATTCTTCACTCCGCTAGCGCTCCGTTCAGAATGACAAAATGCAAGTGTTTATCCTAATTTGGTATGAAAGCAGGCGGGGCGTATTGCATACGCCCCGCCTGCAAACTTGGAACGTTCTAACCTTCCAACATTTCAACC
>LJCR01000233.1 GCA_001399705.1 Kouleothrix aurantiaca | reverse complement strand
TGCGCCCGTTCCCGCTGGAGCGCAGCAGCGACGGTTCAGGGCTGGCCGAAACCTCGTTTGTGCTGCCCGACGTCGTCATCCGCGAAGAGAATGGCCAGCTGATTGCCGAAGTGGTAGAATCGCGCCGCTTCTACCTGCGCCTCAACCCGCTCTATCAGGAGCTCGCCCAGTCGGCGGCGCGCCAGCAGCAAGATATTTCGGCCGAAGAGCGCGAGCACCTGAGCACGTTTGTGACGCGCGCGCGCCTGTTTCTTACCGACCTGCGCCAGCGCCGCGAAACAATCCGCCGCATCGCCGAATTCCTGATCGACCGGCAGGAAGCGTTTCTGCGCCACGGCGTGCGCCACCTGGGCGCGCTCACCCGCGCCGAAGTCGCGGCAGCGCTGGGCGTGCACGAATCAACAGTGAGCCGCGCCACCGCAAATAAATATGTGCAGATTCCAAACGAGGAAATGGTGCCGTTCAGTCACTTCTTTACGGCTTCGCTCTCGGTCAAGGACGTGATTCAGGAGCTGATCGCCAATGAAACTGCCCCGCTCACCGACCAGGATATTGTTGAAATCCTGCGCGGGCGTGGCCTGGACGTTGCCCGCCGCACCGTGACGAAATATCGCGGCCAGCTGGGTATTTTGCCGTCGACCCTGCGCTAACGCAACACTATGCATCTCCAGCGTCGTCATATTCCTGCAGCAATATTTGGCCTGGCAGCCGCGCTCTTGCTGGCGCGGCTGCTGCTGCGCTTGCTGGCTGCGCGCCCCGGCAACCCGGTGTTTGGCTGGTTTCTGGGTGTCAGCGCGCCGCCGCCGTTTCTTTCGGCCGCGCTCGACGCCGGGCAGCCGCGCTTTGGTGCAACGCTTGAATTTTCAACCTTGGCACTCATGCTGCTCTGTATCATCCTGGGTGTGGGGTTTGCCCGGCTTGGGCGCCACTAGCACCCAGACAGGAGAAGGTTATGGACCCAACGCTTCGCAACCTTGCGACGACGCTGTTGCTGATTATGGGTGTATGTGTCGTGATTGCTCTGGTTGGTTTGTTTGCGCTGGTGCAGCGCATTCGCCGGCTGCGCATCCCTGAGCAGGCCGATCTCTTCACAACCATGCGGCACATTCCGCTTGCGCTGGTTATTCTGCTCGATCTGCTCGACTTCGGGCTCGATATTTTTTCCGCGCCGATCATGTGGGTTGTGCTTGACCGTATGGGCCCGCCAAACCTGCGCAACAAAGCCACGATCGAGGCGCTCATCCCGATTACCAATGTCATCCCAACTTTCACAGTAAGCTGGATTGTTGCGCGTATGTTCAACCTGGGCGCTGAACACTGGGGGTACGCCGAGCGCTACCGCGACTATGGCCGCTCGCGCGATGCACGCGCCCTGCCGCCGCGCCCCCGCACCATCGACATGGACGATTATCGCAATCGCCAGGGTCGCGCTATTGACGGGCTGCGCAACATGCGCCACAGTAGCCGCACGAATGCCTTCCGGGTCGCATAGTGCTCACATCGAAGGAGGCTTGGCGTGGATCTGCTTCAGCTTTTAACCCTGCTTGTGATCGCCGGCATCTGCGGCGCAATTGCGCAATGGATCGTCGCGTTCAGCCCGGGCAGCCTGCTCGTCTCGATCATCGTCGGCGTGATTGGCGCCTACCTCGGCACCGCGCTGGCAACGCTCATCGGTATCCCAAATATTCTGCCCGCGCTGCATATCGGCACACTGTCGTTCAATTTGCTGTGGGCCATGCTTGGCTCGATCGCCCTGCTGTATGCCCTGAAGCTGCTGCGCAACAGTGGGCGCGTGCAGCTCTTCAACCGCCGCTAGATCTTCAAGAAAATCAAAACAGGCGCTGCGAGTAGTTCGCAGCGCCTGTTCCTGTTGGGCTGTATGCTATTTTTGCACCACAGGCGCGGCTGGCAGCGCCACATGAAACGTGCTGCCGCTGGTGCTGCTGCTCACCGACAGCGAGCCGCCGTGCCGCTCAACAATACTATAGCTGACGGCCAGGCCCAATCCCAGGCCAGTGCGCTTGGTTGAGTAGAATGGTTCAAAGATCAGCTTGGCCTCGTTCTCTGAAATCCCCGGCCCGCTATCAATAAAATCAATCAGCACCTGCTGCATCAGGCCGCCATTTTCCTCGCTGCGGGTACGAATAATCAATCGCCCGCCGTCAGGCATTGCTTCAGCCGCATTCACGATCAAATCATAAAATGCTTGTTTGAGATGCCCACCAATTGCCAAAACCCGCGGCAGCTGCGCAAACCAGTCGCGCTCAATCAGAACGTGGTGCTGCTGCAGCTGTGGGGCCGCGCTGTTCAGCGCGCCATCGAGCAGGCTGTGCACCGAGCTTGGGCGCATATCTTCGGCGGCCGGCCGGTGCAGATCAAGCATGCGCCGCACAATCTCAGCCATGCGGTTCACTTCCATCTGTGCCATGCTCAGCAATCGCTCGCGCTTTTCCTCGGTGAAAGGGCGATTCAGCAGCAGGTGCAGGGTATTGTGCAGCGCCTGAAGCGGATTATTTATCTCGTGGGCAATCGAGGCCGTCAGGCGCGTCATGCCCGAGAGCTTTTCCTGCTGAGCAAGCTGTTGCGCCTGGCGCTGCGCCTCGGTATTGTTGCGAATCAGCAAGAGCAAGTAACGCGCGCTGGCGTAGCTCACCACACTGGGTGCAAACGAAACCGGGATGTTGTAGCCGCTGCGGGTATGGAGATAGCCCGCATACTCTGGCACATTCCCGGCCAGCAGATCGGCGACCGAAGGCGCTGAACGGCCCGTTCGGCCCGGCGCGATCAGCCGGTTCGGCGCGATCAGCATGAGATCGGCCTGGCTGTAGCCGCTCAGCCGCTCGGCCATTGCATTGGCCAGCACGATCGTCATGCTTTTCATCTCGATCAGTAAGATCGCATCGGAAGCGGACTGGAACAGGGTGCTATAGCGATCGGCTGCCCACGCCACGGCGGCATGGCGCTGCACTTTTTCAAGCACCGGCGCAATAAGCGTGGCCGCCGCAACCAGGTATTGCAGCTCGTCCTCACCGAACGAGAGCGGGCGCGTCACGATCTCAATCGCGCCATACATCGAGCTATCGGTTTTCAGCGCGGCGCAGCACAGCACCTGGTCGCGTTGCGATGCCAGCTGCTGTTCCCAGGCGGCCAGCTCGCGCTGGTTTGAAGGCTGGCGCATGCGTGGGATACCATCGGCCAGCACCTGCCCGACCAGCCCAGGGTCGTCGTGCAGAATATCAAGGTTGAGATCCGACTGCGACGCGCGATTGAGCGCCACAATCGAGTTGATGCCCGGCGAGTCGCTTTCGCGCAGAAAAAGGTAGCCCCGCGCCTCGGGCAGCGTCTCGCTCAGGTGCGCCACCACGATCTGCTCAACTTCGCGCGCAGTGTTCACTGCCAGCAAGGCATTGCTCAGGTTATAAAGGCGCACGAGGAACTGGGTGCGGCGGTGCGCGTGAAGCTGGCTCTGCACAAAATCAAGCACCCATGCTGCCTGATAGGTCAGCTCAACCATCTCGTCAAGGTCGTCGCTCGTGTAGGCCGGCTGATCGCAGCGCCGGGCCGCCGTTAGCACGCCAAGCACCCGGCCGCGCACGGCAAGCGGCGCACACATGCCCGCGCACAAGGCTACGTTACGCCAGCTATTCTGCATATCGAAAGGCAGCGCGACGTCGGGCTCCAGCAGCAGCGGCTCCATATGGCGAATGACCCAGCCCGACAGGCTATCGTAGAGAAGGGCAGTTCGTTCACCAGGCAGCGCAAATGGAAAACCTTCCGAGGCAACCACATTTATGAAATCGCTGCCATCATTCCACAGCATCAGCGAAACGCGGTCGGCGGTGAAGCGCGCCAGAATAATCCGCACAATCTGCTGATAAAGACGCTGCAAATCACTTTCTACCGTGGCGCGGACGCTGCTGCCAGGGGCGTGGATCACCTGGCCAAGCAAGCTGCTCTGCTGCTGCCCCATCGTCGCCCCAACCATTGCGCGCAGTTGCTCGGCGCTCCAGGGCCGGTTAAGCAAACCCGGCCCACCGTCGCGCATCGAGGTTTCAACAATATCCGGCAGCAGGTTGCAGCCCACCACAATCACCGAAGCAGGCGTCACCTGCCGATACAGCTGCGCCAGCACATTAATGCTCTGCGAACCGGCCGTGTTCGGGTCGATAATAAGCAGCTCGAAGCTGCGCCGCGACAACGCAAGCGGGACTTGCGTGCTGCGCGTGCAGATTTCGATCGAAAAGCCCATTTCGCCCAGCACCGCCTGGTACAACGGATGGGAAGGCTCGTCGTTATCAATTACCAGCACCCAGCCGGCCTGTGTTTCCATACCAACGCTCCATTACCATCAGCTATGTCGGCGGCGCAATTCGCCCCAGATCTCCTCGAGTGAGACATGCTGTTCCGCCAGAAGCACCAGAGTATGATACAGCAGATCGGATACTTCCCACTTCAACTCTTCCGCCGAGGCATTCTTCGCGGCGATAATCACCTCGGCCGCTTCCTCACCGATCTTCTTGCCGATACGATCTACCCCGCCCTTCAGCAGCTTGGTCGTGTATGATCCTTCGGGAAGTTCGACGGCGCGCTGGACGATTAAGTCACTCAGCTGCGTCACAATCGTGCCCGGCGGCACACGCTCGCTACGTACTGAACCGTCGAGGCTCTGGAAAAAGCAACTGTCGGCGCCGGTGTGGCAGGTTGGGCCTGCCGGCTCGGCCAGCACCAGCAGGGCATCGCCGTCACAGTCTTGCCGAATCTCCACAACGCGCAGGAAGTTGCCCGACGTCTCGCCCTTGGTCCAGAACGATTGGCGGCTACGGCTCCAAAATGTCACCTGCTGCGTCGCCGTGGTCTGGCGCAGAGCTTCTTCGTTCATATAGCCCAGCATGAGCACTTCGCCGCTGCGGGCGTGCTGCACAATCGCGGGGATCAAGCCTTGCGAATCGAATTTCACGCTGCCATTCTTTCTTGGTAATTCAGTTTGTCCGTATTC
>LJCR01002331.1 GCA_001399705.1 Kouleothrix aurantiaca | reverse complement strand
GTACCTGCCCGGGGCAATCACCGACCGCGCCATCCTGAAGATGGGGCGCAAAGTGATCGTCGTTGCGGATCACACCAAGTTCGGGCGGCTGGCCACCGCGTTTCTCGCGCCAATCAACGCCAGCGACCTGATTGTGACCGGCAGCGAGCTCGATCCCGAGATCGAAGTGGCGCTCAGCAGCCAGGGCGCGCGCGTGATGAAGGCGTAGGGCGAGTTTGCAGGTTCGCAGGTTGCAGGTCGGCGGGTTCCTGGTTCTCGGTTCTGTGATTCTTGGTTCTCAGTTCTGTGGTTCTGTGGTTCTGTGGTTCTCGGTTCTGTGGTTCTCGGTTCTGTGGTTCTTGGTTCTGTGGTTCTTGGTTCTCGGTTCTCGGTTCTTGGTTCTGGTAGGTTTACGCTATGACTGAATCTAAGCCATTCGATCTTCTTGTAGTGGGCGAAATCAACCCCGACCTGATTTTGCGCGGCGATGTCGAACCCGCGTTTGGGCAGGTCGAAAAAATGGTCGACGACGCGACGCTCACCATCGGCAGCTCGTCCGTCATTTTTGCGTGCGGCGCGGCGCGGCTGGGCCTGCGCGTGGCCTTTGCCGGCATCGTCGGCGACGACACATTTGGCCAGTATATGTGCGAGCAGATGGCCGCGCGCGGCATCGACACCAGCGCGGTGCGGGTCGACCCGGGCCTGCGCACCGGCTTTAGCGTCATTCTCTCGCGTGGCGCCGACCGGGCGATTCTGACCTTTGCCGGCTCGATTGCGGCGCTGCGCTACGACATGCTCGACCTGCGCATGCTCGACCGCGCACGCCACCTGCACCTCGGCGCATTCTTCATGCTCGACGCGCTGCGCCCGGATGTGCCGCGCCTGTTGGGCGAAGCGCGCGTGCGCGGGCTGACCACCTCGCTCGACACGAACTATGACCCGAGCGGGCGCTGGGACGGCGGCTTGCGCAACACCCTGCGCCTGACCGATGTATTTCTGCCGAACGAAGCCGAGCTGCACGCCATCGCCGGCACCACCGACACCGACGCGGCGCTGGCGCGGCTGGCCGGGCCAAAGCAAACCGTCGCCGCCAAGCTGGGCGCGCAGGGCGGCGTGGCCC
>LJCR01002328.1 GCA_001399705.1 Kouleothrix aurantiaca | reverse complement strand
CGCGCCGCGCGTCGCGCAGCACGTGGCTGGCCCAGAACTCGTCTCTGGCCGACATGGCCACAAAGCGCGCGTCGTCGACGCCGCCGTCGAGGTATGCCCGCGCCGCCACGCGCGCCAGCGCGCGTATCTGGCGCGTCCGCCCGATTCCGCCATCCTCCACCTGGCGCGACCAGTAGACCGCTTCTTCGAGCAGCTTGCGCCTGAGCCGCGGCGTCTCCTGCCGCATCGCCAGGTCGCTGACGGCCGCCGCGCGGTCTGCGGGCTCAGAAGCGCCGCGCGCGGCGTCGAGCGCCGTCTTGGTCGCCGCATCCAGCTCACCGCTGTATTGCTCCCAGCGCGGCTCGTCGTCCGGGCGATCCGGGGTGGCCGTGCGCATCACCTGCCAGGTGCGGTCGTCCTCGTCTTCGCCGAGATCCCAGAACACCCAGCCCTCCGCGCGATCCGAGTCCCCGTCATAATCGCGCGGCACCGCCAGCGTCACGAACCAGTTGTAGTTGTGGTGCCCCTCCGGCCGCGGAATGCGCATGCAGACACGGCCGCTCTCGACATTGCGCACGATGGCCCAGATCGGCAGCTCGCCCGGCAGGACCGCTCGCCCCTGCGGCTTGCCCGAACCCTCCAGCACGTGTCTGCGGTTCAGCAGGTCGAGCACGGCCGCATACCCCGTCCAGGTCGCGGGAAATGTGACCTGACGCTCGCCGGCGTCGTCGGGCATCTCGCCGTCGGGATCGACCTCCACAAGATCCTGCGGAAGAGGCGCGCCGGCCCACTCAAAGATGTAGCGCATTGCCCGGCCTTTCATCAGCGGCTCGACGTGCGCGCGATCCTCGTCGGTCAGGCCGCGCATGTTGCGCAGAAAGGTCTGGCGCAGCCTCTCGGCCAGCGCCGCGTCATCGCCGACGAGCGTGGTTAAGAGCGCGTCCGGCAGCAGCTCGGCCATTCGCCCCTCAGCCTCCGCCCGGTACGCGGCGTTGGATTTCAGGATCGCCGGGCAGCGGTGATCGCCCCAGCGGTTGCCGCCGCCGCAGCGGTCGCAGCGCCGGACATCGCCCGCGCTGAGCGCGTCGTAGATCGCCGCCCAGGCCGCCGGTCGCTGCGG
>LJCR01002327.1 GCA_001399705.1 Kouleothrix aurantiaca | reverse complement strand
GTGTAATAGCGCTCGATGAAGCGATCGCCGGTGGCAAACGTTACGTAGCCGAGATCGATCGTCGGGCGTTCCCAAACAGCCTCGACTACGATGATCTCTGGCGAAGTGCTGAGCAGATCGCCGGTGTAGGTGATGGTGGTGTTTTTGCCGGGTTTGAGCAGGTGGACGGTGATGCTGCCCATCGTTTTGAGTTCTACATTTTGAATGCTGAGTTTCGCAATTCAAAACTCAGCATTCAACACTAGACGTAGCTTCGGCCAAGCAGCTTGCGGATGCGCTTGCGCGTGTCGGCGCGCACCAGGCGCGTGAGCAGCGTGCTGAAGAACAGCGCGACAAGCTGCGACAGGCCCAGGCGCGGCTGCGCCAGCGCACGGAGCGCGGCCGGGTCGCGCAGCGGCAACGGCGAGCTGTCGCGCACATCGACCCTGAGGTCGCTGCCATGCCACTCGCGCTCGATCCAGAACAGGTCGGGCATGCTGCGCTGGAAGAAATAGTAGGCCGGGTTGTACTCGTACAGGTAGTCGAACAGCTCGCCCATCGGCTCGGCTGGCTCCTTGGGGTGCAGCACCAGCGTGTCGCCCTCCAGGTTCACATACCAACGGTGGAACGACCAGTGGAACAGGCGCTCAGCGATCTCGGACGGGCTCTGGATGTAGCCGGCCTTGCTCACGCGCTGAAGCTCGCGCGCAAACTGCTGCGGGTCGTCCATATGCTCCAGAATGTGCGAGCAGATCGTGTAGGCGAACGCACCCTCCTTGAAAGGCAGGTGGTGCGCGTCGGCCACGACGAAGGGCCGGTCGACAATCAGGTCGCCGCCGCGCTCGCGGTTATCCGAGCCGAGGAAGCGATCGACCAGCACGTTCGAGCGCGGGTTGGGGTTGTCGCCGCTGCCGATTTCGAGCACCAGGCCGGTGGCGGGCGGGTTGAGTTTTTGTTTCATATACACACACGCAGGGGCGAAGCAATGCAGCGGCAATTGCAAGCAATCGAGCTACAATGCTTCGCCCACGCTAATTCAGATCATCCCCAGATAGGCTGTCGCGCAGGATGTCGATGTGTTCGAGCGCCAGGCCCGTGCCGATCGCCACGCAGTTCGCCGG
>LJCR01002326.1 GCA_001399705.1 Kouleothrix aurantiaca | reverse complement strand
CCGCCCGGCCCCCCCGCCACAAAGAAGCTCACCTCGCTGTCGCGTTCGAGGGCCTCGCGGTCGGTCTGGTAGCTTGGCAGGTTTTCGTTTTCTTCCACTGCCCCATAGTAGCACGAAGCGCGCATATCCACAATACGCTGCGGCCCCGCAAGCCCTGCTTGTGAATTGCTTCACTGGCATAAAACCTGCTTTGTGAGCGGCGGAGGAAATGGCAACTTCGCAGGTATACCATTAGTCAATCGATATGAGGAGGGCGTAATGACGACCACAACGCGAGGAAGTGGTATTGGTGGCATTAGTGGCCGCCTGATAGTGGCAGTTATTGTCGCGCTGGTGGCTGTGGTTGGCTACTTCGGCGCAACGCAAATCAACCCCGTAACGCAAGAAAAGCAACACGTCGCGATGTCGCCCGAGCAGGAGATCGCGCTTGGCAAGCAGGCCGCCCCCGAGATGGAGCAGCAGTTTGGCGGGCTTTCGCAGGATCAGGCGCTTCAGGCCAAGGTAAACGAGCTTGGCAGCGCGCTTGTGAAGAACTCCGATGCGGCGAAATCGCCCTACCAGTATCAATTTCATGTGCTCGCCGACCAGAAGACGATCAACGCATTTGCCCTGCCGGGCGGGCAGGTGTTTGTGACCGAGGGCCTGCTGAAGCTGCTGCAGACCGATGGCGAGCTGGCGGGCGTTCTTTCACACGAAATTTTCCACGTTGTGGGCCGCCACTCGGCTGAGCAGGCCGCCCGCGCGCAGCTTTCCGAGGGCCTGACCGGCGCGGCGGTGATGGCGACCTACGACCCGAACAATCCTGCAAGCGCAAACAGCGCGCAGGTGGCCCAGCTGATCGGCCAGATGGTGAACATGAGCTACGGCCGCGACGACGAGTTGGAATCGGACAACCAGGGCGTGCACTATATGGCGCAGGCCGGCTACGACCCGCGCGCCATGGTGTCGGTAATGCAGAAGCTCGAGCAGGCCAGCCAGGGCCAGCAGCCGCCAGAGTTCTTCAGCACCCACCCCAACCCCGAGCGCCGCATCGAGAAAATTCAGGAAGAGATCGGCAAAGAGTTCCCAAACGGCGTGCCGGATAACCTCAAGAAGTAATTACC
>LJCR01002325.1 GCA_001399705.1 Kouleothrix aurantiaca | reverse complement strand
GCCAGGTGCAGCTCTCACTGGCGGGAACCGAGGGGCATCGCGCGCTGTGCATCGAAGTGAGCGACGACGGGGTTGGCCTGCCCGACGAAATGCGCGCCGGGGTCGGCCTGGCCTCGATCCGCGAGCGCGCCACCGAGCTGGGTGGAACCTGGACAATCGAGCGCGGCGCGACGGGCGGCACACGCCTGGCCGCCTGGCTGCCGCTGCCAACGGAGTAAGGTATGCCTGAACAGATTCGCGTGCTGGTGGCCGACGATCACCGCTTCTACCGCGAGGGTGTGCGCACGCTGCTCGCCAGCGAGCCCGATATTGTGGTGGTGGGCGAGGCCGCCAATGGCGACGAGGCGGTTGAGCGCGCCAACGAGCTTGAGCCCGACGTCATTCTGATGGACCTCAAGATGCCCGGCCTGAACGGCATCGACGCCACGCGCCGCGTGCTCGACACGCAGCCGCAGATCGCCATTCTGGTGATCACGATGTTCGATGACGACGACTCGGTGTTTGCGGTGATGCGGGCCGGCGCGCGCGGCTACCTGCTGAAAGACGCCGACCAGGAAGAGCTGATGCGGGCGATTCGTGGCGTGCACCACGGCGAGGCGATCTTCGGCCCGGCCATCGCCCGCCGCATGATGCAGTACTTCACCAGGCAGGCGCCGGGCACGGTTGCTGCGCCGGGCGCGCCGCCCTTTCCCGAGCTTACCGAGCGCGAGCGCGAGATCCTGACGCTGATTGCGCAGGGGCACGCCAACCAAACCATTGCGCAGCGCCTGGTGCTGAGCGTCAAAACCGTGCAGAACCATGTGTCGAATATTTTTGGCAAGCTGCAGGTGGCCAGCCGCGCCGAGGCAATTGTGCGCGCCCGCGACGCCGGGCTGGGGTGAGCGGGGAGCGAGAACCACAGAACCGCAGAACCACAGAACTACAGAACCGGGACACGAGAGCCGAAAGCCGAGAACTAGCCCTTCGATACGCGCTGCGCTAATCAGGACGCTAGTGTTTTGCTCTCCCCATCTCTTGTCTCCTGATCTCGTGTCTCCCCGTCTCCGTGCCTCCGTGGTGATTTTTCGTTCGGCGGCCAGCGCCTTAGCGCGTGAGCCAGAGTAG
>LJCR01002324.1 GCA_001399705.1 Kouleothrix aurantiaca | reverse complement strand
CGGCCGGCTCCACGGCACCGTCTCACGCCGAAATCGTGCCTGGCGACGACCTCCCGCTGCCGCCGCTCGCGTCGCAGTATGCCTACGCCGAAGTCGCGCGCACGCTCGATGCCGCGCGCGACGGCCGGCCGCTGCCGGAGCTGGCCGAGGAGGTGCTGGCGGCCCAGCGCACCCGCGCCGTCGCCGCCTACGCCGAGGCCGCCCAGATCGCCGTGCGCAGGATCGCCAATATCCGCGATGTGGCGAACCGCTTCGGCATCTTCGCCAATCAGCGAACTCCGCTCGCGATCGCGCGCCAGATCGTCGCTACCGCGGACGTGCCTGACCATCTCCGGCGCGCCGCCGAGCGGTACCTCGCCGATCGCGGGCCGGGAATGGCGCGCTTTGCTCAGATCCTGTGCGACATGGCCGGCGTGCCCAGGTGTTCGCATTGTGGATGTTATGTCGACCTTGACCATACATGTGACGTCGCGGGCATCCTTGTGGAGTCGCCGCAGCTCCTGCGCTTGAGCACGGCCGATGTGCTGCGCGGCGAGGTTCCGCCGCTGACCACCCTCACGTCGGAGGCAAGAGCGGCCCTGGCCGAGGCCGCGGCTGTGCTCGAAGACGGCCCGGGGGTGGGGGACGCGCTCATCTTGTCCGCGAACCTCTACCGCGCCTGGTACAGCAATCAATACTCGCGGCGCACCGCACAGCCCGTCGGCGAGGCTGTGGCGCGGCGCTTCCTGCCGCTTGTGGCGGCTCATCTGGCAAAAACACTGCGAAGCGACCCGGCCGCCGACGCGCGGATCGCGGGGCAGGTCGCGGCGCGCGCCGCCGATATTCTGGAGGCGCTCGTCAAACGCACGGCGATGGCACCCGCCGCCGACGCGCGTTACCGCCAGGTCATAGCTGATTTGCGTCAGGTCGCCGCGGACAACCCAGCCGAGGCCGCGCAGGTGCGGCTGTCGGGCGCGATGCGCCAGCTCCTGAACGCCGACGACCCGAGCGGCGCGCCCACCGCGGAGCTGCGCGCGCTGGTCCGCTCGACGTATGAGGACCTCCGCCCGATCAACCAGGCATTGGCGGCGGCCTGCCGGCCTGCGCCGGAGGCCGCGCAGAGGGT
>LJCR01002323.1 GCA_001399705.1 Kouleothrix aurantiaca | reverse complement strand
CATGTGCAACCTGCCACTGCGTGAGCAAGGCAAGCAATAGTGCGAGTTTTTAAGAGTAGAAAGACGATATGAAATCTTCGATTATGATTCTATTTATATTTTGGGTATTTACGTTAGCTTCTTGCGTATCTACAAAGAATGAATGCCCGACCATTCCAAAATATCCAGGCGCTCAATCACTTGCATATACTCAATCGAGTAGCGCGCAACGTATTTCGTCGTACAGCTCCAAAGATAATTTCCAGCAAATTATTCATTACTATGCAACGAATCTTCGTGAATCTGAATGGAGTATAAACGATGGCACGCCTCAAAAGTTTTCTGCACTCTATACAAGTACAAAGGAGAGACCACCCTTGCTATTGGAAATTGTTTTTAGAAATGTACAACCTAGTGAGACACGCTTCGACGTATATCTTACAATTTCTGGCCCCTATGCAGGATTTGAGAGTTGGTGCAATGAGGTAAGACCGTAATGATACGTGTGTATGTTGGGCAACGCTAAGATCGCAACACCGTCAGTCAATCAAGGGCGATTGAGGATATCGCCCGACATCTTGTAAGCGTTGACGCTCACTAACACGCTCATTCAGGTTCAGCTGGAGGAGCTGAACAGTCGCGCGACCTTCTGGCGTCAGACCAACTAACTGCGCCCCACGAAGCGTAAAATGCTCGGTCCAGAGCTGTGTACGTGGATTGAACAAGAAACTGAACTGTCTGGTTGCCGGATCAAAGGAGCCGAGATCGGTTCCTTTATGCCGATTGCAGCGCCAGCAGGCAAACGCGAGGTTAGCGGCATCAGTTGAGCCAGCGTGCTTCAGCGCGATCACATGGTCAATTTCATGCGGAAAGAACACGACATCGGTAGGAAGCAGGCAATACTCGCATTGGCCATTCGCTCGCTCGATAACCAGTCTACGAAGGGTGGCGGATATCGCACGCTCGGTCACGGCTGACTCGTGAGGTGGGGTAGGCTACCGGTTTTGAGCAATACGACGACATGTTCGATCCGCTCAAACTCATCAAGCTCGGCCTGTTCAGCAGGAGTCAGGAGGCCGGAGTGACTGCGTTCAAGAAGGACGGTTAGCCGCGCCAGCATCTCGGG
>LJCR01002322.1 GCA_001399705.1 Kouleothrix aurantiaca | reverse complement strand
CTTGGCAACCTGCTCGACATGACACGCCTGGAGGCCGGCGCGGTGCAGGTGCAGAAAGAATGGCAGCCGCTCGAAGAAGTGATCGGCGCGGCGCTGGCCCGCCTCGACACGCAATTGCGCGACCGGCCCGTCGGCATCGACCTGCCCGACGACATGCTGCTGGTGCCGCTCGACAGCGTGCTGTTCGAGCAGGTGCTGATCAACCTGCTGGAAAACGCGATCAAGTGCGCGCCGCCCGCCAGCCCAATCGACATCCGCGCCGCCGCGAGCGGCGACAGCGTCACGCTCGAAGTAGCCGACCGCGGGCCGGGCATCCCGCCCGGCGACGAGCAGCGCATCTTCGAAAAGTTCTACCGCGCGGCGGGCAGCGGCGCGAGCGGCGCGGGCCTGGGGCTGGCGATCTGCTGGGGCATTGTCGCGGCGCACGGCGGGCGCATCTGGGCCGAAAGCGTTGTTGGCAAAGGCAGCACCTTCCTCTTCACGCTGCCAATTGCAACCGAGCTAATTCGCCCATAATGCGGTAAAATGCCCGCATGAGCGAAGCATTCTATGTCCCGGCCGGCCCCGCCCGCACCGAAATCCGCGTCCTCAACTCGCGCTTCATTGCCAGCCTCGCCCCTGCTGCCAGCGTCGAGGCCGCGCGCGCCTTTATCGCTTCCGTGCGCGCCGAAATGCCCGACGCCTCGCACCACGTTCACGCCTATGTAATTGGCCACGGCGCTACCACCACGCTCGGCACCACCGACGACGGCGAGCCGCCCGGCACGGCTGGCCGCCCAACGCTGGCCGTTCTGCGCGGCAGCGGCCTGGGCGACGCGGTGGTGGTGGTGACGCGCTACTTCGGCGGGACGCTGCTGGGCACGGGCGGGCTGGTGCGCGCCTACGGCGACGCGGCCAAAGCCGTGCTGGCGATTGCCCCGCGCGAAGAAAAGATCGAGCGCCGCGCCTTGCGCGTGCTGCTGCCCTACAGCGCCTACGATCAGGCCCGCCGCCTGCTGGCCGCGCACAGCGGCGCCGCCCTGGCGGAAGAATTCGCCGCCGACGTGACGCTGGATGTGCTGCTGCCGGCCGCGCAGATCGCGCCGTTTGTGGCCGCGCTGGAAACG
>LJCR01002320.1 GCA_001399705.1 Kouleothrix aurantiaca | reverse complement strand
GGGCCGAGCGCCACGGTTGCGAGCGCGCTGAGCGGGGCAGGCGCAGCCTGCGCCGGCGCAGGCTGCGCAGGCGCGGCACCACGTTTGCGCTCGCCAATGAGCAGGATGCGTATCTCGCTGGCGATGTCGGGGCTGAGCGCGCCTTCGCTCTGCCAGCGCAAAACCAGAGCTTCCATCGCCGCCAGCAGCGCCGCCTGATCGGCCACAGGCGTGCTGCCACGCCGCCACAGCCAGCGGATGAATACCACCAACAGCACGATTGGCAGCACCACGCAGAACAAAAAGCCAATGAGCACAAACAGTGTTTCCATGGGCATGTCCCCTGGTCAGGTTGTCGGCGCAGCGCGGGCGCGCACACGCCGAGTTCGTTGAGAGCAAGCGGGTCTACATGTATAAACGGCCTGCGTTGCGAAAAATCGATCATGATCGTGTGGGCAGGGCAAAATCGGTCGGGTGGCCCTTGCCAGGGTACGCGCGACCGCGTATGCTAGCCCAGTATCACGACGCGCGAGCACCACTCTTTTGTTACACAGGGGAGCCATGTACATTCACGAATTGACCCTGAGCGCACATGATGTTGTGGCGCTCCACAGCTTCTACACCCGCGTGCTGGGCCTGCCTGCCCGCGAGGTTTCGGCCGAGCGCCTGACGCTCCAGGCGGGTACCACGCTGCTTTCCTTCACCCGTGCCGAATCCGGCACGCGGCCCTACTACCATTTTGCGTTCAACATCCCGCCCGCCAGCTTTGCGGCGGCGCAGGCGTGGCTGCGGGCGCGCGTGCCGCTGCTGGCCGACCAGACTGGCCGCGATGTGTTTCATTCCGAAAACTGGGACGCCGACAACCTGTATTTCCTCGACCCGGCCGGCAACATTCTGGAGCTGATCGCGCGCAACACGCTGCCCGCCGCCTTCGAGCCGCCGTTCGGGCCGCAGCACATGCTGTGCGTGAGCGAGATCGGCGTGGCGACCGAGGATGTGCCGGCGACCGTGCTGGCGCTGGCTGAGCTGGGGGTCGAGGAGTATCGCGGGCCGGGCAGCGAGGCCTTCAACCCGGTGGGCGACGAGCGCGGGCTGTGTATTGTGGTGAAGCGCGGGCGCGTGTGGTT
>LJCR01002319.1 GCA_001399705.1 Kouleothrix aurantiaca | reverse complement strand
CTCTCATACCTTCGTGTCTTCGTGCCTTCGTGGTAAACTTCGGTCGTCGGTCGTCGGTTGTCGCGCTACGAGTTGCCGGCCCTGGCGCGCTTCCAGTTGCGGAACACGTCCAGCAGCGTATCGCGCGCTTCCGGCTCAATCGACTCTTCGGTCAGATGGCCGGTCATGCGAATGGTGGCGCGCATCTGCTCGAAGTAGGCGGTGCAGCCCGGGCACACCGCCAGGTGCGCCTCGAAGATTGCGCGCTCACGCGGCGGCATTGCGCCCTCAAGATATTCGGTCACCAGCTCGACCATTTCGCGGCAGGTTAAATATTCTCGAATCATACTGTATCTGCATTCAGGTATTGATCGACTTCCTTGCGCACTTTTGCCCGCGCGCGATGCAGCAATACCCGTTGGTTGGTCTCAGTTATTTCCAAAATGTTACAAACTTCTTCCGAACTCCAGCCGTCGATGTCGCGCAGCGTAATAACTTCGCGCTGGGTGGGTGGCAGCGCCGCGATTGCCGCGCGCACGCGCTCCATCACTTCCCGCGAAAGCAGGCGATCTTCGGGCAGCTCGTTCCAGTTGCGCGGGTACGAAACCCAAATATTCGCCCAGGACGGGTGATCGGGCGGCCAGAACTGGTCGGCGTCGACGCTGGTTTCGGGCGCGCTGGCGTCGGCAACGGCGAGGTCGGAAAAAGGGACGGTGCGGCCTTCACGCTGGCCGCGTGTTTTGGCGCGATTGGTGAGAATGCGGAAGATCCAGGTTTTCAGCGACGAGCGGCCCTCGAAGCGCGCCAGCCCCTGCAGCACGCCCAGCCATGTTTCCTGCACCACATCCTCAGCCACGGCGCGGCTCGGCACATACATCATCGCCACGCGCAGCAGCGGCGCATTGTAGCGCTCGACCAGCGTCATAAAGGCAGCTTCATCGCCAGCGCGCAGCGCCGCAAGCAGCTGCAGATCGTCGTCGCTAGCTGGTGGGCCGGAATTCGTCGGTTCCTGTTCGATCTCGGCCATAAAAATGGCGCCTCCAATCAGCCAACCACGCCGCCAAACCCGCGCTCGCGCCACATCCATACGGTTTGCTCTCTCGGCACGCGCAGTATAATACAAAACC
>LJCR01000232.1 GCA_001399705.1 Kouleothrix aurantiaca | reverse complement strand
GCCGGATCGCAGCAGATCAACCGGCTGGAGGGTGTGCGACTGCGCGCCCAGGATGATGTCGGCACCAGCATCCGCCAGCGCCCGCGCACCCGCGATCTGCGCGTCGTCGGGGAAGAACTGGTACTCGTAGCCCCAGTGCGCCGCCACCAGCACAATATCGGCGGCGCGGCGCGCCTGCGCCACGGCGTCGAGCACTTCGGGGCGCACGCCGCCCTGCTGCCCGTACTCGTTCGAGGCCCACAGCAAATTCACCTGCCCGTACGGGTCGGGCATTCCGTTCGTGCCCCAGCTAAACGACAAAAACGCGAGCTTGACGCTGGCCGCGCCGCGCGTGAGCGTGAGCAGCAGAAAAGGCGGGCGCGGCTGGCCGGCGACGCTGCTCGACACGGTGCCGTGCTGCTGGATGCCGTTCTGCGCCAGCACGCCCAGCGTCGCGTCCAGGCCCTCGGCCCCGCGGTCGAGGATGTGGTTGTTCGCGGTGGACACCAGGCCAATGCCGGCGCGCTTGAGCGCACCAGCAAGCGCCGGGTTGTAGTTAAACGCGGGGTAGCCGCTGGTGGGGCTGCCGGCCAGCATCGCGCCATCGAAGTTGGTGTAGGCAAGGTCGGCCGCGCGTAAAAACGGCCGCACCTGGTCGAACAGGTAATCGTAGCCGTTCGCCTCGCCGGCCGCCTGAATATTCTCGTGCGGGAAGGTATCGCCAGTGGCGGCAAGGGTAAACTGCACATCGCCGGGGTCGCCCGCGTCGCACATATTCGCGCCAGTCAGCGGCTGATCAAGCCCGTCGGCGCGCTGGCGTGCGGGCATGGCCCGCGCAGGAATTGCGCCTGCGGCCAGCAGCGCCAGCAGGCACAGCAGCAATCTCCATGTGCGCATCGCCGCTCCTCAAGCAGGTGGGGTTCGCGGCGAGTATACCACAGCCCGGTGCGCTTTCAGCGCAAGGGGTTGGGGGCCAGGGAAATGGAGTTGGCGATTGCAATATTCCTTCCCTTTCTCCGCATCGCCTGCCTGATACTGCACGAGACGCACAATCCCTTTTAGTTCGCCACAAAGGCTCGAAGACGCCAAGTTTGACAGCATCTTGATGCTCTTGGTGCCTTCGAGTCTTCGTGGCAATCGTTCCTTACCACCTTATTTGAAAGACAGTGGCACTAGACCTGATAGGCGACAATCTGGCGCAGTTGGCGCGATTGCATGGCGGGGAGCACATATTTCGCGGCCAGCGCCCGCAGCCCAACGGCCACCGAATTCTGCCATTGACCCACCTCGCCCACGCGCCGCGATTGCGCGACCAGCCAGCGTGTGCGCGCCATGCGCTGGGCTTCGTACTGGCGCAGCGCGGCGGGCAGGTCGTTAGCAGCACGCAGCGCTTTCATCAGCACAATCGCGTCCTCAATCGCCTGGCACGCGCCCTGGCCGAGATTCGGCGTCATGGGGTGGGCGGCGTCGCCCAGCAGTGTCACGCGGCCCGTGCCCCACTGCGCAAGCGGCGGCCGGTCGAAAATGTCGTTGCGCAGGATCTGCGACTCATCGGCCGCGCGCACCAGATCCTCGACGGGCGCGTGCCAGCCGCGCAGGTTACGTAGCAGCTCGGCCTTTTCTGCACCGGGCTTGCGCTGGCCGGCGGGCACGTTCTGCGTTGCAAACCAATAGGCCAGCCCATTCGCCAGGCCGACCTGCCCGAAGCGCACGCCGCGCCCCCAGGTTTCGCCAGGCGTCAGCCGCGCATGGTCGAACGGCACCACCGCGCGCCAGGCGGTGTAGCCCGCATACACGGGCGGCTGCGGGCCATGCAGCTGCGCGCGCACAAGCGAATGGAGGCCATCCGCGCCAACGAGCACATCGCCGCGCGCCTGGCTGCCATCGGCGAAAAAGGCCGTCACACCCGCGCCGCCCTCCTCAAAGCGCGTGATCTGCCGCCCAAGCACGACATGCTGTTCCCCAAGCGCGCTCAGCAGCTTGCTGTGCAGGTCGGCGCGGTGAATGGCGATGCTGGGCGCGCCAAACTGGCCGCGCAGCGCGCTATTATCCAGGCGCGTCAGTACCTGCCCGTTCGCCGCGCGGATGCTGCCGTGCAGCTCGGGCATACCCAATGCCATAATCGGCTCGGCCAGTTCGAGCTGGCCCAGCGCGGCGATCGCATTCGCCCACAGCGTAATGCCCGCGCCAACCTCGCGCAGCTCGGGCGTGCGCTCGTACACCGTGGCGTCGATGCCGGCGCGGCGCAGCGCAATTGCCGCAGTGAGCCCGCCAATCCCGCCGCCAATAATAAGTGCGTTCATATTCGTACTTTCAAAAAGAAAAACGACTCCGCAGCGTTCGTGAAGAATGCTCAGCGCGCAAGCGTCGAGCAGCGTTTTTAGCTTTGTAAAAGCCTTCGCGGGCTTTCTATGGTTGAGGACGTATGGAGAAAAGTAGAGGTTTCGCGCGAGAGGATCTAGCGCGCGTCGAGGGCGGCGTCGACCGACACGTCGAAGCCGGCCAGCAGCGCCGATTGCGCCTGCGCGCCGCGCCCAAACACGCCGTGCGTGGCATACTGCGCGCTATCGAGCCGCAGCACAGTGATCGTTTCGTCGAGCGGGTTGACGATCCAGTATTCGGGAATGCCAGCCTCGGCGTAATCGGCCACTTTCTCCACCGTGTCGCGCTCGGGGTCGTCGGGGCTAACGATTTCGATCACAAGGTCGGCGCCGAGCCAAAATGCCTCCTGGCTGCGTGGATCATTTTCATCGCGTAGTACTAACAGATCAGGCTCGCGGAATTTGCCAGGCCGCACCTGCATACGGAGCGGCGCATAGAAGACAGTGCCCCCAACACGCTGAACAAACGCCAACAAAGCCAAAAAAAGCCAGCGAGAAATTGCTTGATGAGAACGGGTAGGCATTGGCAGCACCTCAATCACACCGTCGGTGAACTCCAGCAGGCGGTTGGTCTGGCCGGTGAGACGCAGATACTGGGCATCGCTCCATAGCCCCTGGAGGGTGCTCAGGTCGATCAGAGTGTTGTCGCCCGCGAGCTTGAGGTGCATGGTCGGGGCGTCGATCGCAATGGTCATTCGCGCCTCCTGAGTGCAAGTGCTTCGGTTCAGTATAGCCCATCGGCGGGGCAGGGCGCAAACCGGGCGCGTACTGGGGGTGTGACGGATCTTTCTGCGGCGCGGGGCTGAAGCCGCCGCGCTACCGAGCGACGCCCGCTGAAGCGGGCTTAACAAATACCAGATTCAAGCCCGCTTATGGTCTTTAACAAATGAACCCGAACAGCCCGCGAAGGCGAGCTTCGCCGCAATCTAGCCCGCTGCTTTAGCGGCCGGGCAAAGTGGTTGCCGGATTATTTTGTAAATCTTCATCAGCGGGCGTCGCTCATTGCAAGTTACCGGGTTGCACGTTTACAAGTTTGCAGGTTGCAGGTTGGTGGGTTACAAGTTGACAGGTTGGCAGGTTAACGAGAACTTGCAACCTGTCAACTTTCCAACCTGCAAACCGCTACAGCGTGATCACCTGGTCGGGCGGGTTGGGCGCGAGCGCGGCGTAGAGATCGGGGAAGCAGCCGACACGGACGCCCTCAACGGTGCCGCTGGGCACGCAGTTGCCCGGCTCGCCCTCGGCCAGGCCGCGCTCAAGCGCGCACTGGTCGCACATCATCAGCAGAATGCCCAGCTCTTTCGCCACCACGGCCAGCCGCTCGCCAATCGGGTCGCCGGCGCGCAGAATGTAGTTGTTGTCGTCGAAAAACATCATGCCCACCACGTCCGCGCCGTGGCGGCGCTCCTCAAGCTGCGGCAGGATCATCTTGCCCAGCTTGTAGCTGGCGGTGTGGCCGGAGGTGCTGAAAATGTAGGCGACTTTCATTTGCTTCCTTTCTGTGGCTTCAAACAAACTCAGGAGCCGACGGCTCCTCATCGGGCTCTGCTCAGCAGTACCAGGGTTCGCTCATATGCGGGATGGGCCGCCAGTCGGCGCGGCGGGCCAGCTCGCGCTGGGCGCGCGCCGAAGCTGGCGCACCCAGCGCGGCCTGCGCCAGCCGCAATACCTCGGCAAAGTGCTCGTGCCGCGATGCGCGGCGCACCCGAACCGCGCCCAGCACCTGCCGGTACAGCGCATCGACGCCGGGGTCGGGGTGCTGCCAGGGATAGACCAGCGCCGCGCTGTCGAAGGGCTGCACCAGCGCGCGCACTTCGGGCAGTTCCAGCAAGCGCGACTGCGCCGGAATGAGCAGGCGGATGGCGTACTGGATCGGCGCGACATGCTCGATCAGGTCAAGCTCAGCAATCAGCTCCAGCAGCTCGACATAATTCTGTCGTGTCGTCCAGGGCGTGAAGGTCACAAAGGTTGGGTTGAGCGTCAGGCCCAGCTCGCGCAGCAGGCTGGCGGCGAGTACGAAGTCGGCGCGCGTGTGGCGCTTGTCGAAGCGCGCCAGAGTCGCGTCGTCGGCTGACTCGACTGCGCTGGTGATAAACAGGCAGCCCGTGTCGCGCAGCGCGGGCAGCAGCGCGGCGTGGCGCAGCAGGTGCTCAATCTTGATCGTCACATCGTAGGTGAGTGCGGGGAACTCGGCGTGCATGGCGTGCACCAGCGCGACGGCGTGGCCCGGCCCATTGAAGAAATCGGGATCGCCAAAGGTGATGTGGCCCGCGCCCGCCGCGACCTGCTGGCGCACATCTTCCAGCACCGCCGCGCGCTGCACCACGCGGAAGCGCCCGCCATACACCGGCACAATCGGGCAGTGGCGGCAGGTGTGCTTGCAGCCGCGGCTGGCCTCGGTGTAGCCGGCGGTGCGGTGCTGACCGCCTTCCAGCGCGACATGCGCGTAGTGCGCAAGGGGCGGCAGGCCGGCGCGCTCGGGCGGCAGAAACTCCTGCCGCGCCAGCGACACACGCGGCTCGGGCTGCGCGGCGGGTGCCTTCGAGGCTGCCAGCCGCCGGTACAGCGCGACCAGCCCGCTTTCGAACTCGCCGCCAAGAATCGTGCTGACGCCGCGCGCACGCAGCCACTCCTCATT
>LJCR01002318.1 GCA_001399705.1 Kouleothrix aurantiaca | reverse complement strand
GCCCTTCGCCAAAACGCTCTACACCTACAGCTTTATTGTCATTCTGGCCGGCACGCTGATGTTTATCGTCGTCAGCCACCTGCCCGAATAGCGCCCGCAGCGAGGTGCGCGTATGAGCCCAGCGCGAATGGATAAGGTCGAGGCGGCGATGCGGCTCGTGATGACGTTTAACGATGCCTTCAACCGCCACGATGTCGACGCGATGATGGAGCTGATGAGCGACGACTGCGTGTTCGAGAATACTGCGCCCGCGCCCGACGGCACCGTGTATAGCGGCAAAGCAGCGGTGACACAGTTCTGGCGCGATTTCTTCCGCGACTCGCCGGGCGCACACATCGCAATCGAAGAGCTGTTTGGCCTGGGCTTGCGCTGCGTGATGCGCTGGCGCTACAGCTGGGGCGATGCAAACGGTCAGGCCGGCCATGTGCGCGGCGTCGATATCTATCAGGTGAAAAACAACCTGATCTACGAAAAACTCTCGTATGTGAAGGGGTAATACCACATACGGATGAATACTTCCGAATTGTCATGCTGAGCGAAGCGAAGCATCTCTCCGCGCTTTGAATAGGAGATTCTTCACTCCGCTATCGCTCCGTTTAGAATGACAAAGCGAAGTGTTTACCCGAAGTAGTACGAGCAATGAAGAAAATAATCTGCGTCATCTGCGTCATCTGTGGATGTTCTCGACCTGATCTCAGCTAAAGGCGAACGAATGGCGACGATCCAACTGCAACAGGTAGAAAAGAAATTCGGCGCGGTTCATGCCGTCGAGCCAGTCGATCTGACGATTGGCGATGGCGAGTTTGTCGCGCTGCTCGGCCCTTCGGGCTGTGGCAAAACCACCACGCTGCGCATGATCGCCGGGCTGGAAACCGTGACAAGCGGCAACATTCTGCTCGGCGGGCGCGACGTGACCAACCTGCGCGGGCGCGAGCGCGACATCGCCTTTGTGTTCCAGCTCTTCGCGCTCTACCCGCATATGACGGTGCGCCAGAATGTTGCGTTCCCGCTGCAAACCCAGCGCGAGCCGCGCGACATAATCGAGCGCCGCGTCGATGAAGTGATTCGCCTCTTGGGTATCGAGCATTTGCAGCATCGGCGCCCGC
>LJCR01002321.1 GCA_001399705.1 Kouleothrix aurantiaca | reverse complement strand
GTGATTGCGTAATCGCTGCCGTCGGGCGCCGCAAACAAGTCGAGGTACAGGTCGGTCTGGTAGATGCTGTCGGCGTCGCGGCGCGGCGGGGTGGCAAAATCGACGCGGAAGTGCGTGCAGCGGCCGTGCTTGTCGAACTGCTGCAGCAGGCGCATCGAGCGCGCTGGCCACAGCCACAGCCGCGCCGCCACCGAGGTTGGCCGGGCGATCGTGCTGGCAGTGGTGCCGCGCCGGCCCGATACGGGCGTGGCGAAGACCGGCCCGGTGAGCATATAGTCGAACACGCCGATCTGATCGTCGTCGCAGCGGTCGAGCGCCGGCCCGGTGGTGATGGAGATGCCAGTGCTGCCATCCAGGTAGCGGCGGCGATAATAGTAGTCGAAGTCGATCACAGCCGCTCCAGCCCTTTCAGATGCGCGAATTTGACGATCTCGAAATAGGCGAGTGTGCCGCACATCAGCAGGCCCACCGCGCCATCGCGCCAGCCGCCCAGCGCGAGGTAGCGCCGCGTAAACTCGCGGGCCGGCGCGCCCACGAAGTTGCGCCAGCGCGCCCGCCGCCCGCCGCGAAACAGCGTTTGCGCTTCTTGCAGGGCGTAGGCGCTTTGCTTCTGCCACAGCTCGCCCAGCCGCTCGATGTTCAGGTGGAGGATGTGGCCGTTCAGCATGCCAGCCTCTCCATCCAGCTCGGCGAACTCGTGCACCAGGCGGGCCTCGTCGTAGTGCGCGTGGCTGCGCCGCAACAGGCGCAGTTGGCGGTCGGGGTACCAGCCGCCGCCGCGCAGCACGGTGCCGAAGAATTGATTGTAGCGCGGAATCCAGTAGCCGGCAATTCCGCTGTCGGCGGGCGCGGCGGCGATGGCGCGAATTTCGGCGGCCAGCTCGGGCGTCACGCGCTCGTCGGCGTCAAGGAACAAGACCCATTCGCCGCTACAAAGCGCCAGTGCGCGGTTGCGCTGCGCCCCGAAGCCGCGCCACGGCTCAAGCAGCACGCGCGCGCCGGCTTGTTCTGCAACGGTGGCGGTCGCGTCGCGGGTGCGGTCGTCGAGCAGCACCAGCGTTTCGGCGGCCAGCCCGGCCACGCTGGCGAGCGCCGCGCCGATATTG
>LJCR01002317.1 GCA_001399705.1 Kouleothrix aurantiaca | reverse complement strand
GCGTCGTTCAGATCCTGGTTGCCGGCTTCCAGCACCACAGAATTCGATGCGCCACGCTCCAGCGCCTGTTCGGGCTGAATCGTTGCGCTGGCGGCGCGGGTATTGCGGCTGGCCGGGCTGCTGGCGTTGCGCTTGGTTCGTTTGGTGGTTGCCATGTCTTTCCTCCTTCGGCAAACGGTTGTCGATGCGATCGAACCGCTGGGCAGTGCGTTGGTATGCCGACCGCGTCGTTGTTTGTTGATGAACCTACTATACGCCGCCAAGGCCGCAAACAGAATGATAGACCTCATCCGCGAGTGATCGTATTCCTGACGAACGCCGCCCGAAGCCTGACTGTTCGCTGTGGTATAATGGCGCGGTTGAAACTGCCGGCTGGCCATGCGGGCGCGTGTTAGAGCCAAATTCCGCGTCATCAGCGCCTGGGTCGCCGGTTAGAAATTGGAAAGGAGTTCCTGTGGCTACACGGCAATGGAGCACGCCGCCGTCGATGGAGATCGACCCGAGCAAGAATTACCAGGCGACGATCGAGACGAATAAGGGCACGATTGTGCTGGCCCTCTACCCGCAGCACGCGCCAAAAACGGTCAACAACTTTGTGTTTCTGTCGCGCCAGGGGTTTTATGATGGGCTGGTCTTCCACCGCGTAATCAGCAACTTCATGATCCAGGGCGGCGACCCAACCGGCAGTGGGCGCGGCGGCCCCGGCTATAAATTCGAAGACGAGACGCGCAATAACCCGCTCAAGCACGAGACGGGCGTGATCTCGATGGCGAACGCCGGCCCGAACACCAACGGCAGCCAGTTTTTCATCACCCACTCGCCGCAGCCGCACCTGAATGGCGGCCACACCGTATTCGGCAAGGTGATCGACGGGCAGAATGTTGTGAATGCTATTCGCCAGGGCGACACGATCACGAAAGTCACCATCAGCGAAAGCTAGGGCGCTCGGCTTTTTCTCATCAGCTCGCTGCGCTCGTTTCTGCGGGCGCAGCCTGGCGGAGTTGCGATACTGCAAGGTTGCACGCCTGCGCGCAGGCCAGAAGACATCCAGCGTGGAAGGGTGTCTTCTTTTTATTGGCCAGGAAAGCGAGGAAGCTCCGTGATCGA
>LJCR01002315.1 GCA_001399705.1 Kouleothrix aurantiaca | reverse complement strand
GTTCAGCAGTACCTGGCTGTGCGAGTCGGCCGTGCTGGCCGCATCCGTGCCGCCCACGCCCAGCACCGCGTCGCAGAGCGGCCCGCACATCCGGTCGAGGATAGCTGTGTGGAGCAGAAAGCTGCGCAGGTGTGCCGGCAGACCGTCGAGCACTTCGAGGGCGAGGTAGTCGATCAGGTAGCGGTGGTTGCCCGAGAAGCCGGCGAGCAGCCGCGCCGGGTCGGCATGGTTGCTGAGCGCCAGCCCGGCGAGCTGCAAGCCGGCCGCCCAGCCCTCGGTTTGCGCTTCCACGGCGGCCACCTGCGCGGCGCTCACTGTGTTGCCGGTCACATCGCCCAGCAGCACCGCCGCTTCGTCGCTGGTGAAGCGCAAGCTGCCCGCGCGAATCTCAAGCAGCTCGCGGCGGGCGCGCATCCGCGCGAGCGGCAGCGGCGGATCTTCGCGGCTGGAGATGACCAGGTGCAGGCGCGGCGGGAAATGTTCCAGCAGAAAGCTGATCATTGCCGAGATTTCGGCCGCCCCGGCCAGATGGTAATCGTCGAGCACAAGCACGCAGTCGATGTTCAGGCTGGCGAGGTCGTTGATCAGAGGCGCAAGCAGCACCGGCGGGGGCGGCAAGGGTGTGCGCAAGAGCGCAAGCGTGCTGCTGCCGGCGTTTGGCGCAAAGGTTTGGATAGCGGCGACCAGGTAGCGCAGGAATGTGACGGGGTCGTTGTCGCTTGCATCTAGGGCAAGCCACGCGCTGCGCCCGCCCTGCGCGTCGATCTGGCTGAGCCAGCTGCTCAGCAGCGTGGTTTTGCCCGAGCCGGCCGGCGCTGCGATCAGCGTGAGCGGCGCGGCGAGCGCCGCAGCGCAGCGCTCGATCAGGCGCGGGCGGGGCACAAGGTTGCTGCGCGGGCGGGGGCGGAACAGTTTGGTGGCCAGCAGTCCGGCAGGAAGCTCGGCTGGCTGCGTGGCGGGCGGCTCGGGCGGCGGCGCGTCGCCAGCAGCGCGGGCATTTGCTGCCAGAACAAGCAGGCGCTGGCCCCAGTCGGAAGCGGGATCGACCGCGAGCGCGGGCAGGAACAGCGCCCGCAGCGCCGCCTCGTCGGGCGGGCGGTGGCTTTGC
>LJCR01002314.1 GCA_001399705.1 Kouleothrix aurantiaca | reverse complement strand
ATATCCAGTTTCTGGGCTTGTACGACCGCTTTGGCAAGGGCGTGAGCAACTATATCGGGGTGTTTGTGGGCGAAACTGATGATGAGCCGCAGCCGCCGCGCTCGCTTGAGATCGCCGAGGCGCGTTTTTTCGCAACCAATGCGCTGCCGCCCGGCACCGACGAGGGCAGCCGCCGCCGCATTGACGAGTATGTGCGCGGCGAACGGAGCCTGTACCGCAAGTGGTGAGCGGTTACAGGTTTGCAGGTTCGAACGTTGCAGGTTCTATGTTTGAATCTTGCGCACCTTGTTATACCAAATACGGATGATCACTTCTGAATTGTCATGCTTCGCTACGCTCAGCATCTCTTGGCGTTGTCAAAAGGAGATTCTTCACTCCGCTGGCGCTTTGTTCAGAATGACAAAAGGCAAGTGTTTACCCGAACTTGGTATTATTTGCGAAGGTCGCAGAAGGTGCAAGGCATTCTGATTTCTGACTACTGAGACCTGACGACTGTAATAGATGGAGCATCGAATGGCGGCATACACGCCAATTCTGGCAACCCTGGGCTATGTGATGTCGCCCGACGGCATGCAGGTGCTGATGATTCATCGCAACACGCGGCCGGACGACCTGCACTATGGAAAATACAACGGCCTGGGCGGCAAGGTTGATAGCGACGAGGATGTGGTTTCGGGGATGCGCCGCGAGATCCGCGAGGAAGCCGGGATCGAGGCCGAGGAGCTGGTGCTGCGGGGAACGATTAGCTGGCCGGGCTTCGGCAAGAACGAAGAAGACTGGTTCGCGTTTATTTTCCGCATCGACCGCTGGAGCGGCACGCCGCTGGAGCGCAACCACGAGGGCACGCTGGAGTGGGTGCCCGTCGAGCGGCTGCACAGCCTGAATATGTGGGACAGCGACCGCATGTGGCTCGATATGGTGTTTGAGCGCGAGAGCAAGGTCTTTCACGGCATTGCGCCCTACAAGAATGGCGAGCTGGTTTCGTGGAGTTTTGTGCGAATATAAACGACCACGGACCAACGACCACCGACGACGCGCCAGTTGTCAGGTGTGTGCCTGCCGTAGACAAGCCGCGACAACCGACGACTCGCAACGCACTGTTGTCAGT
>LJCR01002316.1 GCA_001399705.1 Kouleothrix aurantiaca | reverse complement strand
GGCCACCACAAACACGGCCGTGCCAAGCGCGACAAGAATGTGCGTGCGCAGGCCGGCTGGCTTGCCCGCGCGCTCGCGCTCAAAGCCCACCACCGCGCCGAGCACCGCCGCCGACAGCAGGCGAATCAGCACATGCACAAGCTGCCGGTAATCGGGCAGGCCCACGGTCAACTCTTCCCAGATAATATCCACTGCTTGCTCCTCGCTCGATACAATACACCAATGCCAACAGCAAGCTGTATGCCATATCCACGTTATCGCCAGACCAGCCGTGCACCCGTTTGCCAATCGCAAACGTAAAGATCAGATTGAAAAGGCGCTGCTTCATGCGCATTCCGGGCAATGTTCGCATGCAGTATGCTACCCCATTCGTGCGCGCAAACATGCTGTTGCAGGGCACCTCTCACGGCAGGGTGCAGTTGGCGCATCAGCGCTGCTTCGGAGCGGTAGAAACAAGCAAGGAAGCCAGTATGAAATCGCCATGGCGTCAAGAAGCCGGCGGTAGCATCGCGCTGGCGGCCCTGCGCCGGGGCCTGGCGGCACGGCTCAAAGCGATATTGGGGACGCTGCCGTCGTAGAGCTCACATCCGAAATTATACCGTTGCGTAGTCTCTATGGACATCCTGTCTGAATTCTGTGTTTGCCGGCCTGGTTCACGGTTATCGGTTCTTGCTTCTCGTTTTTTTGGCAGGCAGCTCTATGGCATAGCATGTGCAGTATGGCACGATCATATGGCATGGCCGCGCGTGGCGTGGCGCAATGTGAGGAAGTGACGATGACAACAAATATAGACGCGGGGCGGGCCAAAATCGCAGAGGCAGATGAGCCGCGCGGCGGGCGCATTGGCGTTGCGTTCGACTGGGGCTTTGGTGTTCAGATGGCCACCATGGGTCTGTTGACCCTGGCCGGCGTGCCGAGCAATGGTATGGCGGTGCCGCGCCTGGCCGGCCTGCTGCCGCTGGCAGGTGCCGCTGTGGCCTATGCGCAGGGCGAGGCGCTGCGGCGTGGAAATGGCACAGCCTGGTGGGTGCAGGTGCTGGGCAACGGCGCGCTCACCGTTGGCGGCATTGGCGCGCTGGCCGTGCTGCCGCGCATGCTTGAGCAGGGG
>LJCR01002313.1 GCA_001399705.1 Kouleothrix aurantiaca | reverse complement strand
GGCCGCATAGTCGCCCTGTGCCTTCAGTAGGTATCCCAGATTGTTCAGGCTTTGTGCGGTGTTGGGGTGATAGGGTCCCAGCGCCTGCTCGTTGATGGCGAGGGCACGCTCGTAGTAGGGTCGCGCGCCGGCATAGTCGCCCATACTATCCAGCAGTGCGCCCAAGTTGTTCAGGCTCCCTGCGGTGTCGGGATGATTCTTTCCGAGCGTCTGCTCGTATATCGACAGCGCGCGCTCGTAGTAGGGACGCGCGGCTGCATAGTCTCCTTGGGCCTTCAGCAGTGCGCCCAGGTTGTTCAGGCTTGTTGCTGTGTTGGGATTGTCCGTTCCCAGCGTCTGCTCGCGGATCTTAAGGGCGCGCTCGTAGTAGGGGCGCGCGGCCGCATAGTCTCCTTGAGCCTTCAGCAGTGCGCCCAGGTTGTTCAAGCTTGTTGCGGTTGTGGGATGGTCCGTTCCGAGCATCTGCTCGTAGATGGCAAGTGCACGCTCATAGTAGAGACGCGCGGTTGCATAGTAGCCCTGTGCCTTTAGCACGTAGCCCAGATTGTTCAGGTTTTGTGCAGTTTTGGGGTGATAGGGTCCCAGCGCCTGCTCGTTGATGACGAGTGCGCGCTCATAGTAGAGACGCGCGGCTGCATAGTCACCTTGGGCCTTCAGCAGGTAGCCCAAATTATTGCAGAGCAGCGCGGCGCGCTCGTCGTCACGTCCCGCTGCCCGGTCAGTTAGGTATCGTAGGTGCACCTGCATTGGCACCCATTGGAGCGGGTAGCCAGCGCGGTTCAGGCCTTCTGAGTGCATGTCTATCACGCTCTCCACCTGGCCCAGCGCAACTTCATCCACCACTGATCGCGCCGCATAGCGCGCCAGCAGGCGGTGCAGCTTCAAACTATCGTCGCCTGCACGCTCTAGAAGCCCCACTTCCAGCAGCCGCGCCACGCCATCGCTGCGCGTCAGCGCTGCTTCGTCGTCGCCTTCCGCCACCGCCAGCGTGGCTTCTAGCAGCTCCTGCGGGAATGGCTCGCCCGGCGCCAGGCACGCCGCCCGCGCCAGCAGCGCCCGCGCCGCCATGTCGATCGGGTCGCCATCTGTAAGCTGGTCGAGGCTGAGTG
>LJCR01002312.1 GCA_001399705.1 Kouleothrix aurantiaca | reverse complement strand
GCCGCAGGGCTTTGGCACCGAAGCCGAGCTGCTGCCCGAGCGCCTGAGCCTGTCGCCCGCCGAGCAGGGCTACTACGCCGCGCTGGCCATGGCCACGCTGGCGCGCCACCAGATGCTGATCGAGCGCCAGCTCAACGCGCGCGGCCTGCACGACACGCCCAGCCCCGATCCCTACGCGGCCGCCGGCGCAATCGACGACCCGCAGGCCGAGCTGCTGGCGCGCGCGGTGCGCCGCGTGGCGCTGGCCGCCGCCGAGCGCACCCGCCGCAACGAGTACGGCGGCATCTACCTCGGCCTGTTTCGCCAGTTCAGCATCAGCTCCTACCGGCGCACGCCGCCCGCGCGCCTGCACGAAGCGCCGGAGTGGCTCGAACGCTGGCGTGGCGACCTGATGGGCGAGCCCGAGCCGCCGCCCGATATCGAGTAGCCGTTTTAGCAGATGGAAAAAAGAATGCAGTGGCGCTTAAGCGTTTGCCTGCTGCTTCTAGCGCTTGGCGCACTGCCCGGCCCGGCCGCCGATGCCCGGGTTTCCGCCGTGCAGCCACAGGCCGATACCTGCACCAAAGGCCCCGTCGCCGACTATATCGACCAGCTCGACAAGCTCGAAGAGCAGCGCGAGCAGTGGGGCGTGTTCTGCGAGCCGTCGCCCACCACCGGCGGCTACGCAGAATGGTCGCTCAATCCCCTGTCCGATTTGGCGCTCGATCCGCCTGCGCTCGAATGCGCGCTCACCGGCGGCGCGCCCTACTCCAACATTCACTGCTACCGCAACCTGCAGCCCGATCTGAGCGCCACCGTCATCACCTACACGCTTAGCTTCGTGCTGCTGCCCGGCCCCACCTGCACCGATTTCGTCACCGCGTGTGTGCAGGCGCTGGAGTTTACCGCCAGCCGCTGGCACGAAAAGCAGCGCTACGAGTGGGCCGTGCAGTGGCAGAATGTCGGCGGCCCCTGCCCGCGCTGGCGCTACTGGGATTTCAGCAACCCCGACGGCTGGGTGCCGCTGAATCCCGAGCGCATCGAAACCCTGCAACCTAACCAGTGGTACGATCTCACGCTGGTCGGCACGATCGAGGGGCAGTGGTGCGCGAAAAGGCGTAGATCTGGGG
>LJCR01002311.1 GCA_001399705.1 Kouleothrix aurantiaca | reverse complement strand
GCTATGCGCCGCGCCAGTACGCCGTGCAGCCGTTCTATGTTGCGCCTTCCTACCGCCAGATCTGCGACCCGTCGTACTGGGATCGCAGCCAGAGCATCCACCCTGGCGGCCAATCGGGCCAGCCCGCCAGCCCGCACTACGCCGATTTCGTGCAACCCTACCTGAAGATGCAGTATCACCCCATGCCCTGGACGCGCACCGCCGTTGAGGATGCCGCCGCGACGCGGCTGACCTTGGAGCCGTAGCCTGTGCGGAAGGGCCGCGTGGCGAAATAGCAAATCGCACGCAATCCAAGATTATCGGGCCCAACGCTATACAAATGGCTTTGCGTGGGCTACAATGGCACATACCACAAATCTTTCCGCCGGAACTCCAATGCCCTGTCCACGGTGCAATGGCTGTGTAGCGCCACATACGCGGCGGAACCTGACGCCACTGTCGACGCATGGGCGAACACCTGGTGTTGGGTGTGGCTTGGCGATTTGGCGCTCGTTCTGCTTGCCAGGGTGCTATGGAAAACCTCGACGTTTACATCCCACAAGATCGGCGCATAGCCCTAAGCTCCGGTGCCGACCTGCCGCGCGACACGCACGGCGCGGCGCTCTTCGCCGACATTTCGGGCTTTACCCCGCTCACCGAAGGTCTTTCGCGCGCGCTCGGCCCGCGCCGTGGCGCCGAAGAACTCACGCGGCAGCTCAACCTTGTCTACGACGCGCTGGTGGCCGAAGTTGATCGGTACGGCGGGAGCGTGCTCGGCTTTTCGGGCGATGCGATCACCTGCTGGTTTGGCGAAGCGCCAGACGGGGCCGCAGCGGCGCGCGCGCTGACGTGTGGCGCGGCGCTGCAGCGCGCCCTGGCCGCCGTTGGGCAGGTGACCACGCCGGGCGGGCTGGAAGTGCAACTTACCCTCAAAGTAGCGGTGGCAGCGGGTACGGCCCGGCGCATGCTCGTTGGCGATCCGGGCGTGCAGCAGATCGAGCTGCTGGCTGGGCAGATCATGGATCGGCTGGCGGCTGGCGAGCAGCTGGCCGGCCCGGGCGAGGTGCTGGCCGATGCCGAATCGCTGGAAAGGGCCGGCAGGGTTGCTGTGCCGGGTGAATGGCGCGCGAGC
>LJCR01002310.1 GCA_001399705.1 Kouleothrix aurantiaca | reverse complement strand
GATAAGGAACGAACACAATGGCAGCTGTAAGTGGGCTGGGAACGATCTTCAATCTGCCGCAATATGCGGGCAGCATCATGCTCGGAGCCTCGACCGATACGCCTTTCTTGGATGCTATCGGCGGGCTGGCCTACAACGATCCCGATCTGCTGTGCAATTCGGTGCTGTTTCAGTGGGGTGTCGAGGATTTACCCGCTGCGGCACAGCCGGCCATCCTCGAAGGCGCTGACGCCACGTTCAGCGAGCAGAGCGGCACCGGGCCGTTCAATGTGGTGCAAATCTTCCAAGAAGCGGTTGACGTGTCGTACAGCCGGCAGGGGTCGTATATGACGCTCTCGCCGGCTACGAGCAGCTTCACGTCGGGGGATGCTGCGGCCATCCGCGACATCCTGGCGCATCAGATCAGCCTGAAAATCCCGAAAATCCGGCGCGATGTGAACTACTCGTTTGTCAATGGCAGCTATCAGCTGCCGGCGAACAACGCGACGGCGCGCAAAACGCGCGGCCTGCTGTCGGCGATCTCGACCAACACGACGGCGGCGGCGGGTGGTGCGCTCACCGAAGATATGGTGCTGGACATGATCCAGCAGGTTTTCGACGCGCGTGGGGTCATGCAGGAGTGGGAACCGACGATCTTGGTAGGCTCGACCAAGAAGCGCGAACTCACTACGATCTTCGTGCGCAACTCGCAGTTTCAGCAGCAGAGCCGGCGCGTGGGCGGTGCGAACTGCCAGGCGATTGAGAGCGATTTCGGCCTGATTAACGTGATGACTGAGCGCACCGTTCCGGCTACGGTGGTGGGCTTTGCGCATCTGCGGCTGTGCCGGCCGCGCTTCATGCCGGTGCCGGGCAAGGGCGTTTTCTTCGCGGAACCGCTGGCGAAAACTGGTAGCTCGGATCGCTATCAGATCTATGGCGAAGCGGGCCTAGAGTATGGCGACGAGGCACGGCACGCCAAGATCACTGGCCTGGCGTAGCGATTAGGGTTTAGGGTTTGGGGGTTAGGGGTTGGGGTTGGAAGATCCCTGCCCCTACTCTTTATCAAGAAGGGGGTTGAAATGGCGACGAAAAAAACCACAGCGCCGACGTCGGCGGCGGGCGAAAAAAACGC
>LJCR01000231.1 GCA_001399705.1 Kouleothrix aurantiaca | reverse complement strand
CCGTTTCCCGTGACGCTGGCGGCCAAGCGCCGGCAGGGGCTGATGCGCGGCGCGGAGCTGTTTCTGCCCGGCCTGCTGGCGCAGGCGCGCGACAACTACTGGCGCTTTCCGGTGTTCCGGCCCATGTTCGCGCTGGCCGCGGCGGGCCTGCCGTTTGGGCTGTGGGCGCGCAGCCCGTGGCTTCTGCTGGCGGGCTGGAGCACGCTCTACGCGCTGGCCTATGCCGCGCTCGGCGTCACCAGCTACTTCTGGTACTACGGGCCGGTGATTGTTGGCTTCGTGGCACTGGTGGGGCTGGGGGCAGAAGCGGCGGCGCGGCTGGTGCAGCGCGGCTGGCAGAACCGCGCAATGGCCGGAGCCATGGCCGCCGTGCTTGCCTTTCTGGTGGCGAATCCCGAGCGCGGCGGGCTCCTTTACCTGCGCGACCATGGCGACACGCGCCAGGCGATCTACCGCGCCACTGGCGAGTGGCTGCGCGCCAACACTCCGCCCGACACGCGCGAGGGCCCGCTCGAAGTTGGCATGATTGGCTACTACGCCCAGCGGTCAATGGTCGATTTTGCGGGCCTGCTCCAGCCCGCGATTGCGCAGCAGCTTGGGCCGGCCAGCAGCTACGACGACGCCGCGCTGTGGGCTTTTGCGCGCTACCAGCCCGACTACCTCGTGCTGCAGGATGGCGCGCTGCCCAGGCTCCAGGCGCAGGCAACTGCAGACACCCGCTGCGAAGTGGTGCATACGCTGCGCGACGATCTGTATGCCTTCCCGATCCTCATTCTGGCCTGCCCGCAGCAATAAAACCAAGCGCCGGCCTTGGGGGCCGGCGCTTGGTTTCGTGTGCCGTGGCGCGCTACTCGTAGCGCAGCGCGTCGATCGGGTCGAGCCGGGCGGCGCTGCGCGCGGGCGCAATGCCAAAGCCCAGCCCCACCGCCACCGCAAAGCCCACCGCCATCAGCGCCGAGCTTGCGCTGGGCACCGCGCTGATCAGCCCGCTGATATTCACGCCAAACGCAATCAGCAGGCCCGCCGTCAGGCCAATCAGCGCGCCCACCAGGCTGATCGTCAGCGCTTCGAGCATAAACTGCTTGAGGATATCGGCCTCACGCGCGCCGAGCGCCTTGCGCAGGCCAATCTCGCGGGTGCGCTCGCGCACCGACACCAGCATAATATTCATGATGCCAATGCCGCCCACCAGCAAAGAGATCGCCGCGATTGCGCCCAGGAACAGCGTCAGCGTGCGGGTCGTCGAGGTCAGGCTGTCGAGCTGATCCTGCTGATTGATCACACTAAAGTCGTCGGCGCTGCCATCTTCGGCCAGGTTGTGCTGCGTGCGCAGGGTCTGCTGAATTTCGCTCAGCGCCGCGTCAACGCTCTCGGAATCTTTTGCCTGAATGGCAATGCTCGACACCAGCGCGGAGCCGCCGCTGATTGCGCGCCCGCCGAACAAGGTGCGCTGCGCCGTACTGAGCGGCACAATCACGCCGTCGTCGGTCGAGCCGAAGCCGCTGCCGCCCTTCGAGGCGAGCACGCCCACCACGGTGAACTTCAAGCCGCTGATGCGGATCGACTGGCCGACCGCGTCGCCGTCGGGGAAGAGCGTGGTGGCGACATTCGCGCCGAGCACAACCACACTGGCGCGGCTGCTTTCGTTTTCGTTGGTGATGAAATCGCCGGTGGCGATGCTGGCGTTATGCACTTCCAGGTAGCTGGGCGTCGCGCCAACGATCTGGGCACTGGTGTTCAGGCTGCCCGCCACAAGCTGGCCGTTGCCATTGTACTCGGGCGAAACCAGGCTGGCATCGGGAACATTATTCGTGTCGGCCAGCGCCTCGGCGTCCTCGGTGGTGAGCGTCTGGCTGCTGCCAACACCGCCGCCAACGCCGCCGCTATTGCTCGAACCCGAGCGCACGGTCAGCAGGTTTGCGCCGTTCGCGGTGATGGTGGACGTGATCGACGCCTGCGAGCCCTGGCCGATCGCCATCAGCGCGACAACTGCCGCCACGCCGATGATGATGCCCAGGGCAGTCAGCAGCGAGCGCAGTTTGTTCGCCACCAGGCTGCGCAGGGCGATGCGCGCGGTTTCGCCCGTGCTGATGCCACCCGACTCAAGATCGACCAGCTGTTCGTCCTGCGAGGCGCTGGCGTCGCCGGCCGCGCCAAAAATATTCTCAACTGTGCTCATGATGTTCTCCGCATTGCAAAGGCCGGCGCGCGATTGGTGATCGAGGGCCGCCGCGTGATTCGAAGGGCCGGCGCGCTGTGGGGCACGCCTGGCGCTGCGGGCGTGTCGTGCGGCGTGTTTTGCACATCGCTGTCGAGCAGGCCGTCGCGCACGGTCAGCACGCGGCGCGCGTGCGCTGCGATGTCGGGCTCGTGCGTCACCAGCACCACGGTGATGCCCTGGTCATTCAGCTCTTTGAACAGCGCCATGATCTCGATGCTGGATTTCGAGTCGAGGTTGCCGGTTGGCTCGTCGGCCAGCAAGAGCGCCGGGCGGGTAACCAGCGCGCGGGCAATCGCGACGCGCTGCTGCTGGCCACCGGAAAGCTGCTTGGGGCGGTGGTCGAGCCGTTCGCCCAGGCCCACCAGCTCCAGCACTTCCTGCGCGCGCGCTTCGCGCTCTTCGGCGCTCACGCCGCCAAGGTAGATCAGCGGCAGCGCGACATTTTCCAGCGCGGTCTGGCGCGGCAGCAGGTTGAACTGCTGGAACACAAAGCCGATCTTGCGGTTGCGCACCGCCGCCAGCAGGTCGCGGTCGATCTGGTCGACCGGCAAGCCGTCGAGAAGGTACTGGCCGCTTTCGGGGGTATCGAGGCAGCCCAGCAGGTTCATCAGCGTGGATTTGCCCGAGCCCGACGGCCCCATGATTGCCACAAACTCGCCGCGCGCAATGTCGAAGCTCACGCCGCGCAGCGCTGGCACCGTAATATCGCCCATCTGGTAGGTTTTGCGCAGGTCGCGCACCTGGATCATTGCCTGCATCATCGTTCTCCTCGTGTTGTTGACCTGCTGCCAGGGTAGCAAGAACTTGTTCAAAGATTGTTAGGGAGCGATGTGTTCGGTATGTAGAAACGGCAAAGCGCGCGTGGCCCGCACGCGCGCTTCGCTTTGGATGGACTATAGCGATTCGCAGAACGATTGAACATTCAGGTGCCGGAGATAAACGCATTGTAAAGCGGAAAAATCACTGCCTTCTGCATCCTGCCGACTGCAAACTGCTATAGATTATTGTCCGGGCGGCGGTCCACTCGGGCCACCAGTCAGGCCGCCCAGGTTGGTCGAACGAGTGGACGTTGTTGAGCTGCTTGTGGTGGTCGTCGTGCCGCCAATCACCAGCACGTCGCCCGCCTTCAGCGCCGCCACGCCATTCCCGCCGCTGCTGACGATCTGGGTTTTGCCATTGCTCACCAGCCCGGTGGTCACCGGCACGCTGACGGTGGTATTCCCCTGCTGAACCGTCACGGTCTTGCTTTCGCCGCTGGTCGTGATAGCGCGGGTTGGCACTTGCAGCGCGCCCGTGGCCTGCTCGACCTGGATGTCCGCCGTCGTGCTCATGCCCACCTTCACCGCCGCGTCGCCGGGGTTGAACTCAATCTGCACGGCGTAGGTCACCACATTTTGCGATGTCGTGGCCACCGGCGCGATCGAGGTGACTTTGCCTTGCAGGGTCGTGTCGGTCAGGGCGTCGAAGCTCAGCGTGACGGGCTGGCCCACCTGCACCTTGGCGGCGTCGCTTTCGCTCAGGCTCACCTCAACGTGCATGGTGCTCTGGTCGACAACCGTCACCGCGCTGGTGCCCGAGCTGATGGTGCTGCCCTCGACGATATTCACCGCCGAGACCACGCCATCGAACGGAGCGGTAAGCGTGGCCGCAGCCAGGTTGCGCTCGGCCGTGTCGGCAGTAACTTGCGCCTGGAGCACACTCGCCTCAGCGGAGGTCAGGTCGGCGTCGGTGGCGGGCGCGGTCAGGCTGTCGAGGTTGGCCTGCGCCTGCGTCACGCTGGCCTGCGACTGGGCGATCGCCGCAGCCGTGCCACCCTGCGTCAGGTTGGTCAGGCTGGCCTGCGCCTGCGTTACGGCCGCCTGCGCCTGGATCACGTCGCTCTGGCTGGGGTTCTTCAGCACGTTCAGGTCGGCCTGTGCGGCAGCCAGCGTTTGCTCGGCCTGCTGCACCGCCGTCACCTCGCTCTGGCGGGCGCTGTCGTAGGAAAGCTGCGCCTGCTGCACGCTGTTCTGCGCGCTGTCGAGCGATACCTGCGCCTGCACAAACGCGTCGTAGTACTGCTGGCGCTGGGCGTCGTTCAGGGTGTTCGCCACCGCCTTGCCCTGCGAATTGGTTTTGGTGGGCGTAATCGGGTCGTTGCCGGTTTCCTGCACATACTGCCAGTTCTGCAGCGCGACCGAGTACTTCGACTGGGCCTGCGTGAGCGAGTTCACCGCGCTCTGCAGCTGGATCTGCGCGCTCGATTTCGCCTGCGAGGCGCTGTCGCGCGTGCTTTGCAGGCTGGTCTGCGCCTGGTCAACTTTCGACTGGGCGGCTTGCAGGCTGGCCGCGTCGGGGTTCTTCAGCGCGTCGAGCTTGGCCTGCGCGCTGGCGAGTGCGGCCTTGGCGCTGGCGATGTCGGCGGCGGTGGCGGTGCCACTTTTGGTTTGCTGAAGCTGCGCCTCGGCGCTGGTGAGCGAGGCCTGCGCGCTGGCGATGTCCTGCTCGGTGGCGCTGCCGTCTTGCACCCTGGCGTAGCTGGCCTGCGCGGCCTTGAGATTGGCCTGCGCCTGCTGGAGCGCGAGCTTCAGCGTCGTGGTATCGATCGTCGCCAGCGTTTGCCCGGCAGTTACCTGCTGGCCGATGGCGACATCGACCGAGGTGACGGTGCCAGCCTGCTGAAACGGCACTTCGACGGTGCGGGCGGCAGCGACGCTGCCACTGCCGCTGACGGTCACGGCCAGATCGCCCTGGGTAACCTGCCCGGTACTGGTGGTGGTTGTGCTGCCCTGCTGCGACGAGCGCCACCAGAG
>LJCR01002309.1 GCA_001399705.1 Kouleothrix aurantiaca | reverse complement strand
CCAGTATTGCGCCCGCGCCGCATCAACCGCGCCGAGCTGCTGCTGCTGGTTGATCGCAATGGCTCGATGGTGCCGTTCCACGCGCTCAGCCAGTACCTGATTGACACGGCTACGCGTGGCGGGCGGCTCGGACGGGCTGGCGTTGGCTACTTTCACAACTGCCCTGCCAGCCATCTCTACCACGACCCCGGCCAGCAGCGCGCCGAGCCGCTAAACGCCTGGCTGGACCGCCTGAGCGCCGAGCGCACCAGCGTGCTGCTGATCAGCGATGCGGGCGCGGCGCGTGGCGGCCTAAGCCCCGAGCGCGCCTTTCAAACCGCCGCGTTTCTCAGCACGCTCAAGCGGCGCTTTGCCCAGATCGCATGGCTTAATCCCATGCCACGCGAGCGTTGGCCGGGCACCACCGCCGAAGTAATCGCCCAGATTGTGCCGATGTTCGCGATCACGCGTGCCGGCCTGGATGGCGCGATCGACGTGCTGCGTGGCCGCGCCAGTCGTGGGATGTGACGGAGACAGGGAGACAGGGAGACAGGGAGACAGGGAGACAGGGAGACAGGGAGACAGGGAGATTATTCCGCTCGCATCTCGTGTCTCGCATCTCGTGCCTCGCGTCTCGTGTCTCGTGTCTCGTGTCTCGTGTCTCGTGTCTCGTGCCTTCGTGGTGATTTTTCGGTCGTCAGTCGTCGTTCGTCGGTGGTCGCTAGCAATGACATATGCCTCCACAACCAGCTTTCCGCGCCAGCCGCGCCTGCGTTCGTTTGCGCGCCGCTTCGGGCGGGCACACCTCGATTTCGCCTGCCACGCAGCCTTTCCGCTCGCGCTCACGCCCGACCTGCTGTACTTGCTGTGGGCGGCCTTCCCGCGCGACGCCCGCGACCAGCCAATTGGCGCGCCATGGGTCGCCGTGGCCGATCTGCTGCTGTCGAGCTTGTGCGACGAGGTCGGGCACGAGCTGTTTGAGTTCGAGCCCGAGGTGCGCGACGAACTGCTGGCCGAGCTGAAAGACAGCCCGCGCTTTGGCCCGGCGCGCATTGACGCGCTGGCGGCCTTTGTGTCCGAATATGTCGGCCAGCAGCTGCGCAGCAGCGACCCGTTTGTGCGCGATTTTGCCG
>LJCR01002308.1 GCA_001399705.1 Kouleothrix aurantiaca | reverse complement strand
AGCGCGGCAAAGTCGTGGTGCTGGCCTTTGTGCCCTCGATCAACTGTATTCCATGCCGCCAGCAGCTTGGCGCGTTGCAGGAAGCGCTGCCCGATCTCGAAGCGCGCGGCGCTGCGGTGTTCGCCATCTCCACCGATCTGTCTTCCGTGCAGCGCACCTTTGCGCGCCAGCTTGGCCTGAGCTTCGGCCTGCTCTCGGAAGCGCCGGTCGCCGGCTTCCACCCAGTCGCCTCGGCCTATGGCGTCTACCACCGCGCCGACGGCAGCAACGGCCCGGTTGACACCAATGCGATCATTGTGATCGACGGCGCAGGGGCGGTGCGCGCAGTGGCTGTGCAGCCCAGCGCGCCAATCGCCGCCGAGCGCATAGTGGCGCTGGCCGAGGGGGCGCAGCCATGACGAGCCGCCGCATGCAATTCGCGCTGCTGCTTGCGCCCACGCTGGCGCTCTCGCCGCTGTTCGCGATTGAGCTGTACTTCGGCGGCGCGCAGCATTTCTTTCTGCATACTTTAATGGGCTGGAACGTTGCGCTGCTGGCGCTGCTGGCGGCCAGCTACTACGGGCTGGCGGCGACACGACTGGATGGCGTAGCCCCGCTGGCGCTGGCGCTGTGGGCCAATATGCCCGACCTGCTGTATCTCGGCGGCACCTACCACCGCGACTGGATGGACATCTTTTTATTCCATATCGCGATCGACGAAATCCTGACAATCTCGCTGCCCACGCTGATTGTGATCTGGCTGCTGCTGATGCTCAGCTACGCACGATTCCGGGCGGCCGGCGAATGAACCACAGAGCCACAGAAACACGGAGAAGTTGAAGGTTTGAAGGTTATAGGTCTGAAGATTACTGCCGCCTGCCCGCCGCCAATTTTTTATAAACCGCAAAGATCGCAAAGAGCGCGAAAGGTTTGGAGTGAAACTTGAAATCTGCTGACTTGCAAGCTGTAAACTCAACATTCAACATTTAACACTCAAAACTCCTGCCGCCTGCCGATTTTTATAAACCGCGAAGAACGCAAAGCGCGCAAAGGTTTTAAGTGAAACCTGTTAACCTGCAACCTGCAAACATTCAAACTACTGCCAACAGGACCGCCATGCACCACACATCATC
>LJCR01002304.1 GCA_001399705.1 Kouleothrix aurantiaca | reverse complement strand
GGATGTCGCGGCTGGCCTGGTTGGCGCAGTGGTGAAAGACCCAGTGCAGGATCGGATTGTCTGGCAGGAATATCTGGAAACGGTGGTGAAAGAGCGCGCAGGCTGGAAGGATGTGTACCGGGCGTGCAGAGAAGTAGGGGGATAGGAGGTGGAGGATGGGGGATGGAATGCTGGTATCGTGAAAGAAGCGCCGAGTGACGATCAACAACTTCCGCGATTTACGTGTGTGGCAAACGGCGATGGAGCTTGTCGTTGCCGTGTACGATCTCACGCGCTCATTTCCAGCTGAGGAACGGTATGGGCTTGTGAATCAAATGCGCCGTGCCGCCGTCTCGATCCCATCAAATATTGCCGAAGGCAATGCGCGCGAATCGAGCAAAGAATATCTCAAACATCTATCGATAGGGCAAGGCTCGCTGGCGGAGCTGCAGACACAGCTTGAGATCGCGTTGCGTCTGGGCTTTGTTGAGGGCGTTGTAGCGCAGCAGTGCCTCGACACATCGGTCAGCGTTGCGCGGCAGCTCTTTGCCTTGCGCAACGCAATTGCCCGGAAAGTCGAAGAGAGTCGCTGATGCCCCCAACCCCCAACCCCCAACTCCCATCCCCCCATATCTGCGGTATTCGCCACCGCGGCCCCGGATCGGCGCGGAGTTTGCGTGCCGCGCTGGAGCAGCTGCAGCCCGATTGCCTGCTGGTGGAAGGCCCGCCCGATGCCGACGCGCTGATTCCCGCCCTGGCGAAAGAAGGCATGGAGCCGCCGGTCGCGCTGCTGCTGTACGTGCCCGATCAGCCGCGCCGCGCCGTGTACTACCCGTTTGCGCTGTTCTCGCCCGAGTGGCAGGCGCTGCACTTTGCGCTGGCGCACGGCATCCCTGCGCGGTTTATGGACCTGCCGCAAGCCTACCAGCTGGGCGCTCAAGGGCAGGGGAGGGGAGATGGAGAAAAGCCACCGCAGAGCGAAGGAAGTGACGAAAGCGACGCATCTCCCAACCCCCAACCCCCATCTCCTATCCCCTATTCGGATCCGCTTGGCTGGCTGGCTGCGGCCGCGGGCTACAGCGACGGCGAGCGCTGGTGGGAGCAGATGGTCGAGCACCGGCGCGACGGCGCGGA
>LJCR01002307.1 GCA_001399705.1 Kouleothrix aurantiaca | reverse complement strand
GATCAGCGTGCGCGACGGCAAGGTGATCAACATCGAGGGCAACCCCGACAGCCCAATTAATCGCGGCACGCTCTGCCCGAAGGGCGCGGCCAGCTTCCAGCTGGCGGTCAACCCGCTGCGCAGCACCAGGGCGCTGCACCGCAAGCCCGGCGCGGCCAACTGGGAAGAGATCGACCTCAGCACGGCGATGGATATGATCGCCGAGCGCGTGAAACAAACCCGCGACGCCACCTGGGTCGATACCGTCACCATCAAAGACGCCGAAGGCAAGGACGTGCAGAAGAAGGCCAGCCACACGCTTGGCATCTTCTCGCTCGGCGGCGCGACTATGGACAATGAGTGGAACTACACGCAGCTCAAGCTCATGCGCGGCCTCGGGGTCATAGCCATCGAGAACCAGGCCCGCATTTGACACAGCGCTACCGTGCCCGGTCTGGGCACTTCGCTGGGTCGTGGCGGCGCCACCACCTTCTCCATGGATCTGCAGCACTCCGACGCGATCATGATCATGGGCTCGAACATGGCCGAGTGCCACCCGGTCGCGTTTCGCTGGCCGATGAAGGCGAAAGCCAGGGGCGCCAAGCTCATTCACGTCGATCCGCGCTTCACGCGCACCAGCGCGATGGCGAATACCTACGCGCCGCTGCGCGCCGGCACCGACATCGTCTTTCTGGGCGCGCTGGTGAACTATATTATCAACAGCAAGCGCTGGAACGAAGAGCCGTTTTTCAAAGAATACGTCACCAGCTACACGAACGCGCCCACGCTGATCAACCCTGAGTACAAGGGGCCGGAAGATCTGGAAGGCTTGTTCAGCGGCTGGGACGCCAAAACCCAAAAGTACACCACCAAAACCTGGGCCTACCAGACCGAGATGGCGGCCAACGAACAGCCCGGCAACCAGCCGACGCAGGGCCAGACCCCGGGCGGCCAGCCCAGCCAGGGCCAGCCAACGCAGCAGGCTGGCACGCCCAGCACGCAGCCCAACCAGCCCGGCGACGACGCGCAGAGTTTTGGCGCGCGCGTGGGCAAGCTGGTTGGCCCGCCGCCCACACAGGATCGCACGCTGCAGGACCCGCAGACTGTCTTTCAGATCATGAAGCGGCACTACGC
>LJCR01002303.1 GCA_001399705.1 Kouleothrix aurantiaca | reverse complement strand
GTGGTGGGGTCGGTGCGGCGGCGCGGCGAATTGATTGTTGGTGCGGTTTCAGCCATACGTTCCTAAGTTTTGAGGGCGGAGTTCCGGCGGCCCAAAACTTAATACAGAGATAAGTAGCGCTCGATCTCCCACTGGCTCACGGTGGTGCGGTACGATTCCCACTCCTGCGTTTTTGCCTCCAGGAAGCGCTCCAGCACGTGCGCGCCCAGCGCGTCGGCGATCACCTCGTCGCGCTGCAGCTCGGCCAGGGCATCGCCAAGCGAGCGCGGCAGCGTTTCCAGGTTGCGCGCCCGCGGGTCGACGTGGTACAGATCTTCTTCGGCGGCCTCGGCCAGCGGCAGCTTGCGCTTGATTCCATCCAGCCCGGCCATCAGCATCACGGCGAATGCCAGGGAAGGGTTGCAGGCCGGGTCGGGGCAGCGCAGCTCGGCGCGGGTGGCCTGCGGGCGCTGGGGGCTGATGCGGGGCACGCGCACCAGTGCGGAGCGGTTGGTGCGGCCCCAGCTCAGGTATACCGGCGCTTCGTAGCCCGGCACCAGCCGCTTGTACGAGTTCACCAGCGGCGCGAGAATGGCGATCATGCCTTTGGCGTGCGCCAGCAGCCCGGCGATGAAGTGGCGCGCCGTGGCCGACAGGCCATAAGGCTCGTTGGCATCGTAGAACAGGTTCTGCCCGGTTTTCAGGTCGGCCAGGCTTTGGTGCACATGCATGCCGCTGCCGTTGATGCCCGCGATTGGCTTGGGCATGAACGTGGCATGCAGCCCTTGCTGCTGCGCAATCGCCTTGAGCGTGGTGCGGAAGGTCACGGCATGGTCGGCGGTGCGCAGCGCTGGCCCATACTTAAAGTCGATCTCGTGCTGGCCACCCGCGACCTCGTGGTGGGCGGCTTCGACCTCGATGCCAAACGACGAAAGCGCGCGCACCATCTGGCGGCGAATATGCGAGGCCAGGTCGGTCGAAACGTCGAAGTAGCCCGCAACGTCGTGCGGGTCGGCGATTGGCCGGCCAGCCGCGTCGGTTTTGAACAGGAAAAACTCCAGCTCGGGGCCGACCCGGTAGCCCATGCCCAGCTTTTCGGCCTCGGCGAGCGCCAGCTTCAGGATGTGGCGCGGG
>LJCR01002306.1 GCA_001399705.1 Kouleothrix aurantiaca | reverse complement strand
CGATGCATATCGCGGCGGCGGCTGGCTGCCCGACGATCTGTATTTTCGGGAATGATGCCGCCGGCTACGGGGCCAGCCCGATCAACCTGTGGGCACCGCGCGCGCCCAACGCGACAGTACTGCGCACGCCAGCCACCTGCCGCGTGTGCGTCGAGAATCGCTTCAAAAACGAGGCGTGCCTGGTCGAAGGCCACCCCTGCATGCGCGAGCTGCTGCCATCACAGGTGATCGCGGCGCTGGCTGATGCGCTTGGCCTATCCATATAGCATTCCAAACCACGAAGGCAAAAAGAAGGGCCACAGAGAACACCGAGGCCACTGAGTAGGAAAAACTCCGAGTCCTCTGTGCGCTCCGTGGCTCAACCATTTTGCTCGCGCCTATAGGGAAGCAGGAAATTCTTTAAAGCCTGCGTGTCTTCGTGCCTTCGTGGTTATGCTACCCAGCACTTCAGCATTTGGTATCAACCTTCGTGTCTTCGTGCCTTCGTGGTTCCGCTTCTCAAAGCCTCAGCGCTCCGCGAGCGGCACCCACGCGAACTGCGTCGGCCCGTCGAACTTCGCGCGATCCTGCCAGCCGTAGTTCGTGACGGTTGAAATGACATCATAGTGGCCGTTATAGTCGGCATTCACCAGATCCGCGCCCACCGTTTTTTGCCACTGCGCGCCCGGCGCAAGCTGCTGCGCCTCGCCGTCGATCACCACGTCGAGCGTGCCATCGGTGGCCACGCCGCGCAGCACAACCGTTGCCGTGCGCAGGTGCTCGGTGTACGGGCCGGCAGTGCCATCGCCAATCCCGATCGACGTGGTGTAGGGAATGGTGGGGAGAATGCCGAGGTTGCTCCTGATGCCGCCACCCGCCGCGCCACTGCGGCTTTCGCCATTGCCCAGCGCGCCCCAGCTATTTGGCGAAAGCGCAGGCAGCGGGGGTTGCGACGTGAAGAAGGGCTCAAGCGTACCCGCATTCGCGTCGAAGCGGTAGCCGGGGAAGTCAACAATATACGGGGGCAGATTGCCCGTGCCGCTCACCTCAACCCACAGCTCGACAAACAGATATTTGCCATCGGGCGGGCGCTCAACCCTGCTTGCCGCGCGCGGGTGTGCCTGCGCAGGTGTA
>LJCR01002305.1 GCA_001399705.1 Kouleothrix aurantiaca | reverse complement strand
GGGGCGGGCGGCGCTGCGCGCGGCGGGATGATCTTGCCCGGGTTGAGCAGCTCGGTGGGATCAAAGACCTGCTTGATGTCGCGCATGATGTCAAGCTCGGTTTCGCTGTACATCAGGGGCATGAAGGCACGCTTTTCGATGCCGACGCCATGCTCGCCGGTGATGCTGCCGCCATAGCTTACGCACAGCGCCAGGATCGCGCGGCCCGTCGCCACCACATGCTCGATCAGCGCGGCGTCGTTGGGCCGCTCAATAAAATGAACGGGTGCAGATTGCCGTCGCCGGCGTGAAACACATAGCCCACGCGCAGATCGGCCGCCTCGCAGATCTGGTTGACGCCGGCCAGCGTGGCGGCGAGCTTGCTGCGCGGCACAGTGCCATCCACCAGGTAGTACGCTGGTGAGAGGCGCGCCATGGCCCCGGCGGCGCTTTTGCGGCCATACCAGATCTTGTCGCGCTCTTCGGCCGTTTCGGCAATATGAAGATTGAAGCCGCCGTGGGCGCGCAGCGTGGCGGCAAACTCCTCGATCTGCGGCGCAACGCTGGCCGCGTAGCCGTCGGCCTCGATGATCAGCGCCGCGCCGGCGGCGATTGGCAGGCCGACATGGACCACATCTTAGATGATGCGCATCATCTTCTGGTCCATCATCTCCATGGTGGCGGGCACCAGGCCGGCCGCGATCAGCGCCGAAACAGCCGCGCCCGCGCTTTCAACCGAGTCGAAGGCGGCCATCATGGTTTTGACGGCGGGCGGGTTGCGGATCAGCCGCAGCTCGGCGCTGGTGATGATGCCCAGCGTGCCTTCGCTGCCCGTCACCAGCGCGGCGAGATCGTACTCGGGGTAGTCGAGCGCGCGGCCGCCCAGGCGCACCCGCTCGCCATCGGCCAGCACCATGTCCAGGCCGGTGACGTAGTTGGTCGTCACGCCATACTTGAAGCAGTGCGGCCCGCCGGCATTTTCGGCAATATTGCCGCCGATGGTTGCGCTGCGCCCGCTGGCGGGGTCGGGCGGGTAGTAGAGGCCGCGCGCCTTGGCCTGGGCATCGAGCACCAGGTTGACCACGCCCATCTGCACGGTTGCGTGCCGGCCAGCCACGTTCAGATCGGTTATTG
>LJCR01002302.1 GCA_001399705.1 Kouleothrix aurantiaca | reverse complement strand
GCGTAGCGGCGGTCTCGGCCCGCTTCAGCGGGCGGCGCTTCCGAGCGTGGCGGCTTTAGCCGCGCGCGCCGCCTGGCTGCACGCCAGTTTGCTCGGGCCGCAGGCAGCGCCAGTTTGCCCGGGCCGCAGGGCCGCCGGGGCTCGCGCCGCCCCGGCACCCGGCGTCGGGCTTATCGCCCCGAACCCCGAATTTTGCGTGACACCATATTGCTGCGTCTGCGTGTCATGCCCCCGTTATGCCCGCGGCTGGCAGCGTGCATCAAACGCTGTACGGGCGAACCTTGTGTTCGCCCCAGGGCATGACCACGAGCCTTTCTCTCTCATGAGCGCAGGCAGTATTTATCTTCAAGGCAGTTTGCTCGGGCCGCAAGGCCGCCGGGGCTCGCGCCGCCCCGGCACCCGGCGTCGGTCTTATCGCCCCGAACCCCGAATTTTGCGTGACACCATATTGCTGCGTCTGCGTGTCATGCCCCCGTTATGCTCACGGCTGGCAGCGTGCATCGAACGCTGTACGGGCGAACCTTGTGTTCGCCCCAAAGCATAGCAACAAGCGTTGCGCTCGATACTGGCGCTCTTTGCCGGAAGGGTTTGGGAACCAGCAAAGGTTCCACCGAAGGAGAGCCGCCTTGCAAAGGGCTACAGCCTAGCACTGACTATGCTACAATGCAACTTGCCCGCATACTCGCCTGGAGCGGGTAAGGAGGCAGCTATGACCCTTCTATCACCAACAACCGCTCTCAAGCTCGTTCAGGCCGCCCATGGGCTGGAATTGGATCTGCTGCCCATCCAGGGCTTGTGGACCGAGCAGCAATATCTGAAACTCACCGACCAAACCAATCATCTGGTGGAGTTTGATGACGGCTCAATCGAGGTGCTGCCCATGCCAACCGAGCGCCACCAGGCGATTGTTGAATTTCTCTTCCTGATGCTCCGCGCCTGTATCGAGCAGCTCGGTGGCAAGGTGCGCTTCGCCCCGCTGCGTCTCCAGCTGCAAACTGGCCGCTTCCGCGAGCCAGACATCCTGCTGCTGCGCGACGCCAGCGATCCCCGGCGGCAGGATCGTTTCTGGCTTGGCGCCGACTTTGTGGCCGAAATCGTTAGCCCCGACGACCCC
>LJCR01002300.1 GCA_001399705.1 Kouleothrix aurantiaca | reverse complement strand
GATCAGGCCGGCGACCCGATCGGCGGCGTGACGACCACCAACGACCTGATGGTTGCCAGCGTGAAGGCCTGCGACGCCGAGTACGCCGGCCAGAAGTACGCCGGCCTGATCAAAGAGATCGCGGCGGTCGACAAGAACACGGTGAAGTTCACCATGTGCGCGCCCGACCCCGCCTTCCCCTCCAAGGTCGCCTTCTCGTCGTTCGCGATCGAGCCGAGCGAGTACCTCGAGAAGACCGGCGGCACCGGCGACCTGCTGGAGAAGCCGATCGGCACCGGCCCGTACATGCTCGACACCTGGGCCAAGGGCGACAGCATCACCTTCAAGCGCAACGACAACTACTGGGGCACCAAGGCCAGCGCCGCAACCCTGATCTTCCGCTGGAGCACCGAGGCCGCGCAGCGCTTGCTTGAGCTGCAGTCGGGCACGGTCGACGGCATCGACAACGTCGCCCCCGATGATTTCGACACCGTCAAGAACGACACCAACCTGCAGCTGATCGAGCGCCCGGCGCTGAACGTGATGTATGTTGGCATGAACCACACCGCCGCGCCGTTCGACAACGAGAAGGTGCGCCAGGCGATCGCCATGGGCATCGACCGCGACCGCATCGTCAAGAACTTCTACCCGGCTGGCTCCGAGGTTGCGGGCTTCTTCACGCCCTGCGCCATCCCGAACGGCTGCGCCGGCGAAGAGTGGTATAAGTTCGACGCCGCTGCCGCCAAGAAGATGCTGGCCGACGCCGGCTTCCCCGATGGCTTCGAGACCGAGCTGGCCTACCGCGACGTGGTTCGCGGCTACCTGCCCCAGCCGAACCAGGTCGCTGAGGACATCCAGGCCCAGCTCAAGGAAAACCTGAACATCACCGTCAAGATCAACAAGATGGAGTCGACCGCCTTCCTCGACGCGGCGAGCGCGGGCCAGCTCAAGGGCCTGTTCATGCTGGGCTGGGGCGCCGACTACCCCGACCAGACCAACTTCCTCGACTATCACTTCGGCGCCGGCGCGAACGACTCGTTCGGCAAGAAGTTCGACGACCTGACCAAGGTGCTGAAGGATGCCGCCTCGCAGGCCACCGACGACAAGCGCAAGCCGCTCTACGAGCAGGCCAACGC
>LJCR01002301.1 GCA_001399705.1 Kouleothrix aurantiaca | reverse complement strand
GCCCGGTGAAAGATGTCGTCTACCAGCTCGTTGGCGGGCTGCGCTCGGGGCTGAGCTATGCCGGCGCGGCCACGATTCCCGAGCTGTGGGACAACGCCGAGTTCGTGCGAATCACCTCGGCGGGCAAGCAGGAAAGCGGCGCGCACGACGTCGAAACGCGCTAGCACTGCACCGAAGATAAGCAACAACGGGCGAACGACCAATGCACTTGATTGGTCGTTCGCCCGTTTTTACGACCCTCATTCGCAATCATCTCTTTACGCATCACGACTAGTACGAGCCACAGGAAGTACCAGGCGCTTTGGCGATAGCCATGGCTTTCAGATGCATAAAAATATATGTATCGCTAGGCGCATAGTACCGCTGCGCAACAGATGGGCTACCGACCCATAGGACTGAATTGCCGTTGTACGACATATCTGCGCACAAGTAGAGTCATGTCACCTGCTCATTTGCAGCCGCATCTTTTTAGATTGGAGACGTTCATGTTTCATCTTCGCATCCCCTCCAAGCGCTTGATCGGCATGTTTGGCTTGGTGCTGCTGCTTTCGCTGGCAGCTTATGGCTTCGCCGCAGCGAACACGGTTCCCGTAAGCTCCGCTGGCGATGGCCAAAACACCATCAGCGGCTACACGGTGTCCAGCGTCACCTACACACTCAACAGCACCACGCCCTCGACAATCGACAGTGTGAGCTTCACAATCACACCCGCTGCGGGCGGCAACGCTCCTGCAAACGTGAAAGCCAAGCTCGTAAGCAGCAGCAGCACCTGGACGAGCTGCACCAACACCTCGGGCACAACCTGGAGCTGCGCCCCGAGCGGTGGTGTATCGGCCAGCTCCGCCGACGAGCTGCGCGTTGTGGCGGCCCAGTAAGATGATCACGCGTCAGCGCCAGCGCTCCACGCTCGTAACTGGAAGCCTGATCGTGCTTCTGCTTGCGGCCTGGATCGCGCTGGCGCCGCCGCAGTTGGGCGGCAGCACGCGCCTGATCATCGTCAACGGCAATAGCATGGAACCGGGCCTGCAGCGTGGCGACCTGGTATTTGTGCGGGCCGCCGACAGCTACACGGTTGGGCAGATTGCGACCTATCAGCATCCGCAGATCGGGCCAGT
>LJCR01000230.1 GCA_001399705.1 Kouleothrix aurantiaca | reverse complement strand
TATGCCCCCTTTCGGCCAAGGGCGCATAGGCAGGGACAAGCACTGCCCCTACGCTGAACTCGGCGACGATGATCAGCTCGTGGTCGATCGGTGGCCGCTGTGCCAGCTCCATCCGGCGAAGCTCCCAGGCCGTGCTCAGCGCTGCCGTGAGGAGCTTGACCATCTCGCGCTCCGCTGCGGTGAGCGGCCGACCTGACGCGTTGGTGTAGACCTGGCTGCGCTGTGCGGTGAGCTTGGCGATGCGCTGTCGTGTGCTCATTCGGTGGGCTCCTTCGCCAGCTCGGCCAGCGCCTGCGCGTCGCTCGCGCCGTCGACGAGCGCGTTGACGACGATCGCCATGTCCTCGAACGATGTGCCGCGGCCGCTGATCAGTGTCCTGGCGCGGAGGTACGCATCGCGGTAGGCCGCTTCGCGCTGCCGCGACTCCTCGTCGTCCTGGGATGGCGTGGCAGGTGGTGGCGGGAGCGATGGGGGCCGCACCTCCCAGCGGTCGAGCAGCCCGCCGATGCGCTTCTGGCGCTCGTCCTCGGGCACGCTGCCCTTAGCCGGGATCTCGGCCTCCCACTCGTAGGCAACAGCGTTCGGATCGAAGTCGCGAAACTGATCTGCCTTTTTCTTACTCACGCCCTGGGCGCGCAGCCAGATTTCCGTAATCGTCGGCGTCAGCGCTGTCGCTCGTTTGTGGCGAATCGCTGCTGTTGGTGGATCTTTCTTTGCGTAAGAAGAAACACCACCAACACCATGATCTGAGCGTTGGCGTTTTGAGGCTTCAGGAAGGCCTGTATTCGTAGCGTTTTGGACTCTGGCATCCAAACCGTTGATCGTTGGATCAACGGTTTGGCCATTCCTGTCCATGTCGTTGATCGTTGGATCAACGGTTTGGCCATTCCTGTCACTTTGGACAATCGTGTCACTTTGGACAATCGTGTCACTTTGGACAAGGCTGTCCATGATCAGGGTACGAATCTGCTCGATCGTCGGCTCACCTCCGGCGAAAAGCGCTTGGATTTGGGCCAGAATCGCGGCCTCGCTTCCGTGGGGATCGGTGAGGAGCAGGAGGCGCTTGCGCGGATCGGCGCAGTTCCGATTCCATTTGAGCCACTGCGCGGTATCGAGCTCAGAGAGCCAGCGCCGCACGCTCCGGCTGTGGACATGCAAGAGATCAGCGATCGACTCCGGCTCGGGGTCGATCCTATTCCATTTCAGCATGTGAATGATGCCCCAAATCCGGTACGCCTCCGCACTGATGGCGTTGTCGACAGCCATGTTGTGTGGCTGTGGTGCAAAGGAATAGTCGAGGTCTTTCATAGATAGTTCTCCGCTCATAAACCCTCCTTCGACAGCACGGTACGGAGCGTGGTACAATGCTGTGATTCACGAATCCCGGTACTTCTCTTGCCCCATCGACCTGCACAGTCTTTGGGGCAACGCTTTGTCGCATTGGCCTGCACACGACTCGTGCCCATTCCCAAAGCCCGTACGGGCGTTCAATTGAACGCCCCTTCCCTCCTTTCTCTGCGGCTGTGCACCAGCCCGTGCGACTGCCCCGATCTACGCACGATCGTTTCAGTCGCCCGCTCTGGTGCGCTCTTTCGGCCAGAGGCTCGTGAGCGCCGCGCGAATCTCGGCAAAGCGCCGCTGCTCGGCGGCGGTCAGGTTGGCCTCGCCGGCCTGGTCGAGTAAGCGCCGCTGCTCGTGATACAGCGCGACGACTCGTTTGAACGTTGTGGTAGAATGGGTTATAGTCCCCTCCATGCAGGGGCGGAGCGTGCGATAAACGCTCCGCCCTGTCGGTTGTTTCCGTGCGTTACTCCCACCTCATAGGCATCATCTCCTCTTCTCGCGGAACGACATACCCCGCGCGGCTGGGAGCGACCAGGATTGTCGCGCCCAATCGCCCGTTGTACTACATTCCCCAGTGGCGCACCTGGCGCCCGCTGGTGTGGTGAGGAGGCTATGGATCACGATCTTGCAACGGCTATCTCGGCATTCATCGCGCATCGCCGACAGGCGAACTGCGCGAAAGGGACGATCGGCATGTATGGTCGACAATTGGGGGCCTGGCGCGGCTGGCTTGAATCGAAGGGTCGTACGTCGCACATTCCCGATCTGACGATCGCGGATCTGCGTGATTTCGCCGCCTATCTTCGCGATGGCTATGTGGCCTATGCGTCCGAGCAGAGCAGCCGCAAACCCATGCAGCGGCCGCTGTCGGAAAACACGCTCGCGAGCTACCACCGCACGCTGCGGGCGTTCTGGTCGTTTTTGGCCGTCGAAGGCCTGCTCACCGCCGAGCAGCAGCGCTTTTTCACACGCATCGCTGCGCCAGCCGTGCCTGACGATCCCCGGCCCAGCACCGATGCGGCCACCGTGAAGCGCCTGATCGCCGCCTGTGGCGACGGCAGCAGCGAAGAGAGCGCCCGCAACCGCGCGATCGTGTCGCTCTTGTTCGAGACCGGCATGCGCATTAGCGAGCTGTGCAATTTGACCGATGAGGTCACCGAGCCGGCCAAGAAACGCGCCAGGGTGCTGCGCGCCAAAGGCAAGAAGCACCGCATGGTGTTTTGGCAGCCGTCGGCTGCGGTCGCATTGGCGCGGTACCTACTGCTCCGGCGCGGCAAGCACGGCGGGCCACTGTTTCGCGGCTGTAGCCTGCGCAACAACGGTGGCCAGATTACGCCCGACCTCGTGCGTGCCACCCTCAAAAGGATTGCCAAAGACGCACGGATTGTGCTGCCCAAAGGCGCACCGCTGCACTCGATCCGCCACGGCTTCGCACATGCGGCGATCGAAAATGGCGCCCAGCTGATTGACCTGGCCGACTTGCTGGGACATGCTGATCTGGAGACCACGCGCATCTACCTGCGCAACGATGATGATCGCCTGGCTGCCGCCTACGACCGGATTTTCAGACGAACACAGACACCGCGTGAGAAGCGTGATGACGCGGAATCGCACGGCTGAAAATTAGAGGTTTCCGGTCAAGGTTAAAAGGGGACTCAAAAAGGCACCTGATGTAAAATCAGGTGCCTTGTCTATCGCACAAAATCAGTAGGTTCCAGGTTCGAATCCTGGTCGGGGAGCCATCCTAACTGTTTTTGTGTTCGACAAGGCCACCTCGGCACTGGGTTAAAATCAGGTAATTCGTAGCCGAAAGGCTGCGAATTGGGTCTCTCAGAGCGTACATCCGAACGTCCTACACGGAATCGCACGGATATACTTTATAATGAGCATACATGCTCTACCCATGTCTGTACTGTTAAGGTGCAGGCGTTTCCCACGCCCACTACGCACGTTTCTCAGGCGGTTGCGTAGTGGGCGATTTTATTTCCCGTGATAGGTCCGTAATTCCCCTCGCGCTTCACGCGCTCAACCTCGCTGGCGCTAATGAGATAGCGCGGTTTTACGATCCCACGCGCGACGACACCACGAAAGATGCCGGCCGCGATCCAGTTGTAGATCGTCTGGTCGCTGACGCCGATCGCGGCGGCGGCTTCCTTCGGGGTGAGCATCTCCTCTTGCATGCTACGTACCTCCTCGTTGGTGCTCTTGGTACAGTTGGATTGTAGATCACTAGCGATAAAGAGTCAAACGACTACCCAAGGCTACCTGGTTCGCAACCACCTGGCGCTGTACGGAGTGCAGCGGCATGGCGACCGATGAGCGCGATCACCGGTTTGGAGGCGTTTGATGCGATTTTTGCCGGACAGGATACTGCTGAACCAGCAGCGATCGCCGTGCGTAGGTAGACGATCAGGAGACGAGGTGGTCTTCAAGAAAGCGCGAACCCAATCGGTGGCTGATAGCAACGCCGGCAGGATCGCAGGATCGGCAATAATGAGCCTGTTTGATAGACAGACATCAAATTGATGCTCGACAGCAAGCTGATCGGTGCCGTAATAGAGCTATACAATACCATGAAGATTTCACGTAGCTACAGGAGCTGCCCCAGGCACCACACCGCCACCCGCGCCGCTCATCTGTGGCGACTGCCGCGCGCCGATGCGGGCCGAAAACACCGAAAGGGAAGTGGGAGTGGAGGAGCTGTCCGCGAAAGCGCGGACAGCGGCTTGCCAATGATCCGCTCATGTAATACAATGCACTACATGTATGTGATATCCGTTTTTCGAAAAGGGTAGGCGTACGATTATGACGAAACCGATAAGTCTTCGCCTGGACGATCAGCTCGCAGGCCAGCTTGCGACGATTGCCGCGCTCACCGACCGTCCCAAGACGTGGCACATCGAGCAGGCCCTCCGCGACTATCTCGCGCGTGAAACCGAATTTCTTGAGGCGGTGGATGTGGGCATCCAGGCCGAAGAAGCGGGCGATATGGTTGACCACGCGGTCATCCTGGAGGATATGCGCGAGCGGCGCGAGCGCCGTAAAGCCGCCACGCAGTAATGCGTATTCGCTGGACAACGCCCGCGCGCCAAGACCTCGCGCGGCATCATGACTACATTGCCAAAGACGACCCCGATGCTGCCGAGCGCGTCGAAGCCGCTATCGCGGAAGCCGTCGAACGGCTCGCCGATTACCCGCACCGGGGCCGGCCCGGGCAACGGGTGGGAACGCGTGAGCTGGTGATTGCCGATTTTCCCACGTACATCGTGGTCTACCGTGTGACCGAAACCGAAGTGCGCATTACCCGTATCTGGCATGGACGGCAGAGCAGGAGCAGGAATTGACGCGCTGACCGGCGCGAAGGATTACGAGCCTTCATAGCCGCATCCATGGAGTGCATGGGGCTGGGCGGCATCCCCTTGAAGCCCAAGCCCACGGGCTTGGGAACCGTCACAGCGTAGGCCTGATCAGCAATCAAACCCGCTGATCTGCACCCATACACAGCAAACGACGCGGCCAGAGTACCACTCCGGCCGCGTCGTTTATCCCCCGAGACTCTATTCGATTGTGCGTTTTAGCCGCTGCGGCCGCCGACCGCGCGCGATCGGCTTGGCATACCTCCCCCCGCGCCCGTACCACTCCCACGCATCCGGCCGGATGCGTGGGAGTGGTA
>LJCR01000023.1 GCA_001399705.1 Kouleothrix aurantiaca | reverse complement strand
CGCCGGTGCAATCCCGGGCTCCGCCACCATGAGCCCTGTGGAAGCCGTCGCCGGCCAAGGCGACGAGTCGCACGCCGACTGTTGGAAACCGGGCCGTCTGACTCGCGGCACGGCCGGCCGGCAAATGTGCTGGGAGCGTAGGAGCGCCCCTCCTGCGTGATCAGCGCCGATGCCTGCCGGGGTTGGCGGTGGTCGCCCGCTGGCGGGCGGCGGCGGAAGCAGGGCCACAATCTCATCGACGCGGGATAGAGCAGCAGCAGCTCGCCGGGCTCATAACTCGGAGGTCGTGTGGTGCAAGTCCCACTCCCGCTACCATCGCCTGACGCAGGGCGTGGCCGGTGCCACGTCGTCATCAGCCTGGAAACCGGCGCTGTTTGGCAGCAGCGCCGCCGGGCCGGGTTTTCCACCGGCTCGGGGGTGACGATGCGACCACGCCAGGCGGAGGGCAGCAAAAAGTTGTGGTTGCCAGCAGAGCGCGGAGAAATAGGTTTAATTCCTGGCCGGGTGCTTCGGCGCCCGGATCGTCCAACGACAGGATACCGCGCAATGCTGGGCCATGCCGAAGTGGCGAAATAGGCAGACGCGCAGCGCTCAGAACGCTGTGAGGGGCAACTCTCTTGTGGGTTCGACTCCCGCCTTCGGCACCATATGCCTCGGTATGGCGAAATCTGGCAGACGCGCTACGTTGAGGGCGTAGTGAGCGGCAACAACCGCTCTTGCGGGTTCGACCCCCGCTACCGAGACCATTTCTTTGCTGGTGTGGCGTAACAGGAAGGCGCGCAGGTTTTAGACACCTGTGGTCGAGAGACCGTATGAGTTCAACTCTCATCACCAGCACCATTAACAGGAGAACGTGATGAAGCCCTACGGCGTCCGCCGGCGCGATCGGGGCTGCTGCCCCGGCCACGACAAGTATCCGCCGGATCGCTACGGCTGCACCCGCGCCCGCGCTCGCCGCCGCGCCCAGCAGCCGCGCAAGACCAGCGCCCGCCAGGCGGGCCGGAAGGAGATCTATCGCGAGCTGCGCGACCTGGCCGCGCAGCACAACTCGCCGCAGTAGCTCAGCCAGTCAGAGCGCGTCTCTGGTACAGACGAGGTCGAGCGTGCAACTCGCTCCTGTGGCTCCATCTGCCGTTGTGGCGTAGAAGGTCTGCGCACTCGCCTGAAACGCGAGGGGTTCAGGATCGTTACCTGACGACGGCACCACCTGGTCTGCTCGTCTATGTTGGCTAAGGACTCTCGCCTCTCACGCGAGGAAGCGGGGATCGTCACCCCGGCAGACCACCATGAAGCACAGAAAAATCAGTGCAGGTATCGGTGGAAATTAGTGTGGGTATCGGAGGAAATGAGTGCAGGTATCTGCTCCAGCATCGCATCGAGATGCGGTAGCGTCGCAGATGGGGTAGATCATGCAGCCGATCTGGTCGTGTGAGGCGGCAGCAGGATGCCGGCGGTCAATTTCCGAATTATTTTACAAGGCTTTGGGACGCGGTAAACCCTATAATTTCACCAGGCAGTAGCTCAACAGCAGAGCGTCGGCTTGCCAAGTCGAAGACGAGGGAGCGTCACCCTCTTGCCTGACCAGAGTGCCCGATTCTCCGGTGTCCCGGTTCGAGGGAGGCCCCGGCAAGGCCGGGGTTCGTGGGAAGCGGTTGTCGCCCGCAAGCGTCGCGTGCCAGCGCGGCGCGCGGGGGCGGCGGCCAGCGTCCTTGGTGGCTGGCACCACGACAAACACGCCGCGAGTACCCAATCTCGCCGGGTGGCGGGCCGCAACAGGGTTTAGCTCATTCAGTAGAGTGCCGGCATCCCAAGCCGGAGGCGCGGGGAGCGAAGCCCCGAACCCTGACCAGACCAGGGCCTAGCTCATTGAGATTAGAGCGCCACGTTGACATCGTGGAGGTGCTCGGGGCAGATCCGAGGGCCCTGACCACTATCTCGGGGAGTAGCTCAGCCAGAGAGAGCGCCTGATTTCCACCCAGGAGGCCGCGCGTGCAAATCGCGTCTCCCCGACCAGTGACCGTGAGCGCGTGTGACAGCGCGCGGGAGCGCCAATAAAGCCGAATAAGCCCTGTGGGTCAGCGATCGCCGGAGACGTTGTCGTGACGTGGCGGGAAGAGGCGCCGGTGGGCTCGGCTGGAGGCTGAAAGACGGTGGACGCAGCCATGCGGCCGGCCGATCGCCGGGAGGTGTCTCACCCCGCGCATGCCGGTACGTGCTGGGCGGTTCAGGAGCCAGGTGGGGGATCTGGCCACAGTCACAATGTTCCATTGGCCGGCGGTGGTCCGCTGCGCGACGGCGCACGACCAAACACCGGCCGCGGTTGAGAAGTATGCCGCTGTAGCGTAACAGATAGCGCGACTGTGTCCTAAGCAGTGTCCGTATCCGTGCAACTCGGGTCAGCGGCGCCATATACCAGGGTCGTCTAATTTGGTAGGACGTCGGCCTTTGAAACCGACTACGAAGGTTCGATCCCTTCCCCTGGTGCCAGTGCTGGTCGGATTGGCCGGTATGTGGGCGATAGTACCCTTCCGCCTGCCCGCCGGGGTGCGTACGACTCGGTGAGAAAGGGGTCTGGCCGATGGAGGGGCTCCCTACCCGAGGTCGCGGCTCAGGCCAGCCGCGCGGGGACACAGGACGCGAGATGTCCGGGGGTAAGTAGATCGGCAAAACGCAGGACGCCAATCACCAGCCGATTTAGCCCTTGCTGCTGCGATCGAGGAGCAGCCTTACGTGTGCAAGTATGGTCGTGCGGCGCAGCGGGCGGCCGCATGGGGATCGAATCTTCGCAACTAAGGAGGATCAAGACATCAGCTAAGGCTTTGGGGTGCTGTATTCTCATCGCGACAAATCTGCATATTGTCGCGGCAAATCTGCAAACTCTACCCCCGGTGCCGGAACTGGTAAACGAGCCAATCTTAAAAATTGGTGCGGTGTGAGCCGCTTCCGCGTTCGAGTCGCGGTCGGGGGACCTATGCCGTCGTAGCGTAATTGGAAGCGCGCGTGTCTTCTAAACACGAAGGTGGGGGTTCGAGGCCCTCCGACGGTGCCAATCTTACATTATGGTGCCGATGGTGTAGTGGTTAACATTCTGCGCTGTGAACGCAGAGAAGGCCGGTTCAAATCCGGCTCGGCACCCCATATGTCCCTGGAGCCAGACGGTAAGGCAGTGGTCTGCAAAACCACTATAGCGGGGTCAGTACCCGCCGGGGACTCCAGTGATCGCGCAGCTCCGGCGGCGTACAAACGACGTCGGGTGGGGAGGGGCAGGTGGCCGTCAGGTCCGCATCACAGGCCGAAAGGCCGCGGGCCGATCCTGCTCAGCCCACCAGAGTGGGCCCGGCCGGATAACCCGGGACGCGCGGCGGCGAACGGCCACGCGCTGGGGCTGCGCGATCAATCGCTATGGAGCGGCAAGCCGAAGGGTGACGGCAGCACGGTGCTAACGTGTCGAGCGTAACAGCCTTGCGCGTTCAACTCGCGCCCGCTCCGCCAAATGGAGAGTGCCGCCGAGGGGACGGCAACCAGCTTTGAACACTGGGGACGGCATAGGCCGTGGAGTTCGATCCTTCCACTCTCCGCCAATATGGAGCGTACTGCTGAATGGTCGGCAACGGGGCTCGAACCCCCGGGCGTGGCCTCCGGTCACGGACGTTCGATTCGTCTACGTTCCGCCAGTAAAGGAGGCGTCGGAGTCGGGTCTCCCCGTTCGGCGGCAAGCCGTGGGAGCGGCCCCGTAGTCTGCCGGCTCGGCGCCCCTGAACATTACTCCGCCAAAGGCTGGCGGGATTGGCACGATAGCACGGGACGGCAAGCCGAGTGAGTGACGGCAGCCGCTTGGAAAGCGGTCGAGCCGCGAAAGAGGTCTTGCAGGGGCAGCGCCTGCTCGTCCCGCCAGCTTTTTCGCGACAGCCAATGTCGCGAAATGTCGCAAACAAACAGGGTGTAGCGCAGCCTGGTAGCGCGCCGGCGCGGGGAGCCGGAGGCCGTCGGTTCAACTCCGACCACTCTGACCATTGCCTTCCACTGTTTCTGCAAAGGGGGCCGCGACTGATGCCGGTCCAGAAGATGGCCTCGGCCAGCCGGATCGGGTTCCAGAAGCCGAGCGAAGAGACAGGAGGCACAAGACCAACGTCGTCGTATCGTCTTGAGAGGGGGTGTTCGTCTCTTGAGTTCGTCAGTTTCGTCAGTTCTCGTTCTGAATGCGTCGTACGAGCCGCTGCGCGTCGTGAGCATCAAGCGCGCGGTCATCCTGCTGCTCCAGTCCAAGGCCGAGCTGGTCGAGGCTGCCGAGCAGCGCCTGCGGGCGCAGGGCACGAGTATGGAGTGCCCACTGGTGATCCGCCTGGTGCGCTACGTGGCGATCCCGCGCTCGCGGCGCCTGCCGTGCTCGCGCCGAGGTGTGCTCATCCGCGACCGCGAGACCTGCCAGTATTGCGGTGCTCAGCCAGGTCGGGCGAAGCTGACGCTCGACCACGTGGTGCCGAAGGCCCGAGGTGGGCAGACCACCTGGGACAACGTGGTTGCTGCGTGCAGTGATTGCAACCACGCAAAGCGCGACCGAACACCCGAGGAAGCACACATGACCCTCCGGGCGAAGCCGCGCCAGCCGCAGATGATCGCTTTCGCGCTCATCGGCGAGCTGGACAGGCATGAGGTCTGGCGGAAGTACGCATATAACATCTGACGAGGATGCGGGCCGAGCAGACCCGCATCCTCCGTGGACACTGATATGGCTCCGTAGGTTAATGGCAGACCATCCGGCTCTCAACCGGAAAACACCGGATCGTAACCGGTCGGAGCTACCACTGACATGGCTGGTTTCTCCCCTCCCGTAGGGGCCTCTCAGGCGGCGTCGCCGCCTGACCGGGGAAACTGCCGCGGTGAGTCTGGGAACGAGTGGGGGCACGATGCGAACCTGCCAGCCCCCGGCGCCTATGCGGATCGCGTGCGCGGGAAGGCGGCGAGCGCCGGTGCATCGCCGGGATGTCGTCGACGGAAAGCGCCTCGCTGAACGGCGTGCAGGGATAGTTCCCCGGCTGGGACGACCGACCGCCGCGTGCCGGGTGGTCGGCCCCGGCGCTGTGATGGACAGGATGACGCGGAGTCGAATCGGGAGGCGACCGAGCCGGGCCAGGCCCGGCGAGGGCGTGCGGGGCGAAAAACCCGGGCGTCTGGCGCAGCGCGCGCGTAACCTCGCTTTATGCGGGCGGTAATGCCGCCCGGCCGCGCCGGCCATGTCTCTATGGCGCTGTAGCATAACGGAAGTGCAGCGGTCTCATAAGCCGCCGGCGCAGGTTCGACACCTGCCAGCGCTACCACATGCCTCAAAAGCTCAGATGGCCGAGCAGGCGTTTCGTAAACGCCAGGTCGCGAGTTCGACTCTCGCTTGAGGCTCCAATCTGGGGCTGTGGTCTACTAGGATGACGCCGCGTTCGCAACGCGGAAGATCGGGCGCGATTCCCGACAGCTCCACCAGTATGGCCCTGTACTTTAATGGCAGAAGGCCCGCCTTTCAAGCGGGGAGCGACGGGTCGGTACCGTCCAGGGCTACCATTACGCGGCAGGCTTGCGTGCTGGCATCCATTGGGAGCGGCGGAAGCCATGTCGCGCACCGCGCGGCCGTAGCTTAATGCACAAAGCAGCGGTCTTCGGAACCGAAGAGTGCAGGTTGGACTCCTGCCGGCCGCGCCAGCTCAATACTTATCCCTAGCGGGAACCCAAAAGATCGCCGCTATGGCGATCTTTTGCTGGTCGGGCAGCCGGCAGTTGAGGGCGCCATGGGTGAGAGCCCCTGCGCGTGCAACTTGGTTCGGCCGCACCACATGCCTCCGTGATGGAACAGCAGACATGCCGGTCTCAAACACCGGTGGGCCGCGAGGCTCGTGCGAGTGCGAATCTCGCCGGAGGTACCAAAACCACGCCGCCAAAGCTCAGGCAGGAGAGCAACGGCCTTTTAAGCCGGAGGACGCAGGTGCAAATCCGTGCTGGCGGCACCACTATCCCGTGGAAGCTCATCTGGATGCAGCAGGCGACTCTTAATCGCAAGGCAGCGGGTTCGACCCCCGCCCGCGGGACCATTCCCTCGTAGCTCAGCAAGAGCGCCAGGGCGGGACAGCCGCCGCCGCGCCGGTGCGCACCGGTGGGCGACGATTCCGCGGCGGCGAGGCGCATGTAGCCGTCGCGGTTACCACAACGCCTGGAGGTCGCGGCACAGCCGCCGGGGGATCGACATGCCCCTGTAGCTAACAAATGGCAGAGCGCCATCCGGTACGAAGACGGAGGAGAGCGGCCCAGACCCGGAGTCGGAAGAGTAAGCCGCCCTGGTGCGCGATATTGTGAGTGCAACCGGAACCTAGATGGATCACCGCCATAAGCACCCGGACGGAGACAGGGAATGCCGCCTACAAGCGCACCAGATTCATTACCAGTTCGATTCTGGTCAGGGCGCCGAGCAACGCCGATTGCCACGATCTCTCACGATCGCGGCGATCGGTGCTTACAATGCCCCCTTGGCATAGGAAAGCCCAATAACGAGTTGCGAAAATGACCCCCGGATCAGACGGATGGCGCGGATTTGCCAAATTATCGAAATGCGAAGCCATGGCGTAGTTGTTTTATCACATAGCAAAGCCACGCCGTAGTCAGGGCAGGGGGATTGTTTCATAATTTGTGGCCCGAGTTGTTGCATAATTTGTGTACCAATATTTCAGAATTAGTGGCTTGGCTGCATTGTTTCACAATTATGCTCGTGATGTTTCGGTAGGCGCAGCGCTATTCCCAAGGGCGAGACACTCAACCGTGTCCCGCCGCAACTGGGTGGGTTTTATCATCAGGACGCGATCTATATCGACAAACTACTTTCTGAAAATCGACAAACTACTTTCTGAAAATACCGGCTAGCGCATCAGGAAGCCCTACAACTGTGTTCGGGAGTAATTTCTGAATACTATTGGACGAGTTTCTGTAAAAATATGTGTTGTTGTGCGACATAAACAGCTCAAATATTTACATCCGTTGTGTTGCGTCAGGTCTAAAATAGCTTATTTACCGCTATTTGCACAGAATCGAGGGGTTCGTAACAAAGCGACAAGTGTTAAAGGATGATTTGTCGGAACGGTGTAGCCTTTTGGTTGACATCTTTTCCCAGATGCAAACAAAAAGCGAACATCATCGCCCTGACTGTCCGGTGCAGGTTTTCTTGTAAACTGGTGCGGAGTTATTTGAGAACTGGTGCAAGGTTTATTGTAAAGATACGTACAGGTTTTTTTGTGAACTCGTGGGAAGGTATTGTAATGCGGTGATCGTTTTACTTCTGACGCAGTCATTTCTGGCCGGACGTGCGCGGGGGTGTGGCCGGACTGTTCTCGAACACGGCCGTTCGCAGCCATGCGAAGCCATCGCACGAAAACCGTGTAAGCAACTCGCCGTCGTGACGTAGCGGTAACGTGCCTGCTTTCCAAGCAGGTTTCACCAGTTCGATCCTGGTCGACGGCACCAAGAGAACATCCAGGAGCACCATTCATTATGCGCTGCATTGGCGACCTGCACGGCCGCTTCAAGGCGGTGGCGCAGCATCTCAGGCAGCACACCGCGCCAGGCGAGACGCTGATCCAGGTCGGCGACTTCGGGCTGGGCTTCCTGCCGCGCGTTGAAGACGCCGAGCGGCTGCGAGAGCTAGACGCGCTGCTCGGCGGGGCAAGATGCGGCGGCTAGCGCTCCGGCGCGACCCCGAGATGCTGGCGCAGGATCTCCAGCGCGGCGACCTGGCGCGCGGCCAGGTGTGCCGGCAGATCGTCGGCGAGTGTCGCGAGCGTCGCTAGCGCAGCGCTGACCTCAGGGGGCGGAGTGGCCCGCGCCGTACCAATGCCGGCGCAGATGCGCTCCAGGCGCTCGTTCAGGTCGAGGATGCGCGGCGGGTCGATCGGCGGAAGGCGAACGCCGGTCTGCTCCAATGCCTCTTCCAGAGCAGCGACCAGATCGGCGGTCTGATCATGCGCTGCCAGCACGCGCAAAAGATACATCACCGCGGTCGCAAGCGCATCGTACTCGGTCTCACACACGGTGTCGGTGAGCGCGGAGTGGTCGTGCCAGTCGCGGTGGTAGGCGGGCAACTCCGGGCGGTTGATGCGCCAGAACCAGCCGTACTCGGGTCCGCGCTCGTGATGCATGACCTCGATTCCACCAAAGTATGAGCTGATTGTGATGCGCGTCCCGTACTCTGTTTCCTCGCGAAGTGTGACGGGGATAGATGCTGTCCGCTGCATAGCAGTCCTCACAGAGATCGTCAGTATGAGCATATCATACGCCGCTGTCTCCTGTGCAGCATCGCAACAGCAAACAACTGAGTCACAGGATAGCAGGTTGAGCGGGTTACTGGATCAAGTTTCTTATTGGCCTAATTCAAATTACTTGTTGATCCCGTTCAAGTTACTTGTTGGTCTCACTGTACCGCGGAATAAGGCTCTAAACGTGTCGCGAACCGAGCCCGTTTCTCATCATGATGTGGGAGGCAGTGGAAAAGCGATTTTCCCATGCAACTTGCTCGTTTAGGGCCATTTGAAGCCAAAATTCAAAACCGTGTAAGCTCGATCGCTCGCATTCTTTGGCGGTGCCGCGGTGGCGCCGCTCGACATCACCTCGTAGCGCAAACGGCAGAGCGCTCCGCGGAGAGCGGAGTAAAAGATCTGGTGGCCTGGCGCCCAGCATTCGGCTCGCGGCATCGACGTCCGCGATGTCATGGACGAGCTAGCGCGCTGGATAACCGGGCGGACGCCAGGAACACCGGATCGGTGCCAGTTCGAGTCTGGCCGGGGTGACACGCCGGCGTGGCAGAGAGGTCATGCGCCGCTTTTACACAGCGGTCTGAGGCCAGTTCGAGTCTGGCCGCCGGTACCACAGGGAGGAGATCGGCGTTCGAGCCGCCGGCGGGGTCGCGGCCCCGCTCGTTTAACTGGATAGGACACTTCCCGCTGCGGAGATCGGCGTTCGAGCCGCCGGCGGGGCTATGGCCCCGCTCGTTTAACGGGACAAGACACCGCCTGATGACCCCAGTGAGGCCGCGATGGACACGACCGACGATAGCGGGTACGCCGCCTACCAGCGCTTGATGGCCGCGCTGAGCTTCGCTGAGATCCCCCACCTCCTTCCCCAATACCTTGTTCGGCGCCGACATCGTCGCGGAGCAAGCCACGTACCTCAAACGGTGGCTGCGCGCGACCCCCAGAAGAGCGATCTGCTGAGCGCCATCCGCTGGCGGCAACCGCGCTGGAGCAACTCGCCGGCCTCCGGTTCGACCGGGCAGAGGCCAATATGCGCAAAGCTGCGGTGCGTATCCACGCGCACCACGGCGACCTCCGGCTCCCGCCGCTATGACGGGAGCTACCTCGGGCGTTAGTGTAACAGGAACACGGCCGTCTTATAAACCGCAGTCCAAGGTGCAACTCCTTGACGCCCGACCATCGACAGCTATCGACACCGCAGTACGGTGTTAAACGCGCAGGGTGCATGGTAGACCATCGCTGGCCAGCGCGCCAGAGGAACTTCCCGACTGCTCGCCCAGCTCATACGAGCTGGAACACTACCTCCTGAAACAGCAAGGGAGGGCGCCGGCGCGCGAGTGCCCGGCGACGTAAGACGCCAACAGAAAGAACGTTCCGGCCGATGGCCCTCGGGCTCAGGTCAGGACTGAAACAGTCGGGGTAAGCGCCCGACAGCGCCGGCAGCAATGCCGACGGCTAGGGGACTGCGCTGGTGAGAGCAGCAAGGCCGGTGGGCCAGGCGCCCTCTGGGAGCCGCAAGGCGTTTGCACCAGAGAGTTTGGTCCGGCCGCCGCCGCGACGGCGAGGCGCGGTAACACCGCGCAAGCTAGGAACGGCGTCCGCGGGTCGCCCGTGGGCAGAGAGATGATGGTCCGTGACAGAATCGGGGGCATTCCATAGCACCAAAAAGGCCATCTGGGCATTGTCCCAGATGGCCTTTCTTTTTGATCTGGACACTGCTTGATGAGATCAAAGCCAAGCTGCTCGACCGCAACGTATAAGCGTTTCGGCGCGCCGGTGAGGGTTCGAGGACAGTCTGATGCCCGCGATTTTTCGCATGAAACATATAATTCTGCAATTTTTCGCACCGAGCGGTATATTTTTCGCATCAAAGCGCCTGCGCCGTGGCGATGAGGGGAACGCGAGAAGGCAGTTTGGATGCGCGATCTCCCCGATTCCTCCGTTCGCACCAAGCGATATAAAACGCCCTTCTATCTTTACATCGGAAGCGCAAGCGGTAGTATACTGCTGTGGCAGACAAAGCGATCCGCTATGAACGACGATCTCGCTCAACAGAAACCAGGTGCTGGGACGAGTGCCCCAACGCGTCGAATCAACGTCGCGCTTGACCAGGCGCTTCTAAGGCGCTGTGCGCCGTACGGAAGCCAGACCGAGGTGGTAGAGCAGGCCCTCCGCGCTTTTTTTGCGGCCCCCGACACGGCGGTGCCGCGAAGTACGGTGCTCAGAGAAACCGTCGGCACTACTTCGGTCGATCGGCAACTCATCATGGCCGTAAAGTGGTTCGCGCTCGATCGAGAGGTGGAGCGGGGGAGGCGTGTTTCACAGCGAGCGGTTATCGAAGAGATCGTCCGCGCCTACCTGGACGCGCGTGACGCGGAGTCCCGCGGTTAGATCCGCGCTGCGCTCAGGCATAATTCGGAGCCAGGCATGCATGCTGGCCGGGCGGCGTCGGCAAGATGCGGGGGCGCACACGCGCCCCGGCTTCTTTGGTATACTAGAGCAGCTTCACCGCACACAGTACCGCTGGTGACCATGCAAACGCAACCTGCCTCTGCCAGGCACACGAGAACAGTCGCCATCGATCGCGCATTAGTCCAGCGCGCCCAGGCCCGAGGAGCGCCGGCCGGCATTATCGAGGATGCGCTGCGCGCGTTTTTGGAGCGCCCCGACCTGGAAATTCCGCGCGAGCCGTTGACGGCTAAGGATCTCCGGGTCATACGCCTGGACTCGGATCTGCTGCTGCGAGTCAAGGGCTTTGCCCTCGATCAGCAGGCACGCCGTGGAAAGCGGGTGACCGTGCGCGCGATTATCGAGGAAGTGCTCCGCGCGCGCCTCGATGCGCTGGATCAGGTCGCCTCTCCGGCGGGCGAACCATCGAGTGCGCCGCCGCATCCTCCCCAGGACGTCGCCTGACGCCGACTGGCCCCGCAGCTCCACGAGCCAGCAGCCGGAAGCTGGAAGCAGCAGCCTGTTCACGGACGTATCCTCGCCGCGTCTCGTGTGCCGCCAACACGAGCGTTAGGTGTATCATACGAATCGTCGGTAAGGGCATGCGTCCGATCAGGATCGGACGCATGCCCTCGTGACTTGTTTTCATTTTGCCGAGCTTCCGCAACGCTTGCTGGGTCGATCTGCTGGTACACTCTGCATACCACGCACGATATGTGCCGTGGCGATCGCTATGACCGGTGGGGGTGTGTATGACGGTTGCTTCGCTGTCGCGCCTGCGGCGTGACCTCACCCGACAAAATCAGGCCGCGCTCAAGGCATGTTTGCTGCTCTTTCTGCTCGCGCTGTTTCTGCTCGGCAGCCGGCTGCCCGCGGAGTATGCCAAAGTCGCCGCGGTGCAGTCGTCCTGGCGACCGGAGGGGGCCGTCCCGATCAGCTTTTCGGATCGCTGGGAGGTGGCACCGGACGCGCCGGCCGGCCTGGCGATCGCCTTGACGGCGCTGAACTTCTGGCGCGCCAATCTTCTTGGGATGACCTTTGGCCTCGCAATCGGCGGGGCGGCGCTTTCGCTGCTGCTGACGGCGCCCGCGGTCGAGCGAGCGCTGGGGCGGCGCGGCTTTGGCGGAGTGCTGCTCGGCGCGGTGCTTGGCGCGCCGCTTAATCTCTGCGCAAACTGCGCGGCGGTCACGAGCGAGGGCGCATGCAGCCGGACGCGCGCGCCGGAAGCCGCGTATGGGATCGTCCTGGGCAGCGCGCTGTGGAACATCGTCGGCCTGACCACGATCGCGACGCTGTTTCCGCGCCCGGTTGTGATCGCGCGCATCGTTTTCAGCGCCGCGCTGACCTTCGTCGCGCTCCCGCTGCTCAGCCGCGCCCTCGCGCACACGCAGACCCTCGATCCGGCCGGCGTGAACCTGGCCGTTCCTGTGGTGAGCTGGCGTGACGCTGGGGTGAACGCGCTCTACGACTGGTGGCGGAGCTGCGTGACGCTGGCTGGCCGGCTCCTACCGCTGATGATTGTCGCGACGCTGCTGGCCGCCGAGCGCGGCTTTTTCATCGGCTGGCAGCCCGAATCTGAATACTTCGGCCTGATCATCTGCGCGCTGACGCTGGGCTTTGTGGTGCTTGGGCAAGGCCTGCGCCGCGTGGCGGCGCGCTACGCCCCGCCTTACGAAATCGTGGGCTACGCGCTGCTGACCTTCGCGTTCTTACCTACCTTCAGGGACGCGCGCGCCGCCACGCTGACCTGGGCGGCGATGCTGGCGCTCTACACGCTGGCGCGCTGGCTCTACCGACGGCGCTGGGCGACCCTGCCCGCGCTGCTCGCGCTCGACATGGCGCTGCTCAGCGGCGCAGGCTGGCTGCTGCCCGATGGTCGTCCGGCCGGCTCGGCGCTGATTTTGCTGGGCGCGGCATGGTTCCAGGGCCTGCTGGCACTGTGGGCCGCGCGCGGCACACCATTTCGCGCCGCGCCCGACATAAAGAGCATCCAGCCGGCCGGCGTGGTTGCGTTTATCAGCGGCACTGCCGCGCTGATGATTGCCTCGCGCGCCGACGACGTGCTGGCAATCGCTGGCTTTGGGCTGGCCGCGCTGCTGGCGCTCTGGGCCACGCTGCGCCGCAACGACATTGCAGCCTGGAGCGCGCTCGTGTTCGTGGGAATTGCGCTGGCTGCAGCGCATCGCTTCTTTGGGCTCGACCCGCGCTGGAGCATGGCCTGGGGCGTGGCCGAGGCGCTGGCGCTCTGCCTGCTTGGCTGGGGGCTCGATTTCGTGCGATCCCGGCAGGCAGGCGACTCGCCCCTGGCAGTGTGGGGCGCGCCACTGAGCTATGGCCCGCTGGCGGCGGGTGTGCTGCTGACGGCAGCGCTGGCAAGTAGCCAGTTCGAGCGTAGCAGCCTGCCGCCGCTGACGTTCGCGCTGGCAACGCTGGCACTGGTATTTGCCACCACGGCCGCGCAGCAGCGCAGAAGCGAATATGCCTACGCGGCGGCGGGCGCGCTGGTGCTGGCCGGGCTGTGCCAGATCTACGACTGGGGCTTCCGCGAACCGCAGTGGTTTGTGCTGCCGGGCGGGCTGTACATGCTGGCGCTGGCAGTTTGTATCCGCCGTTTCCAGCACAACCGCCAGGCCGCTCAAATGCTCGAATCAGGCGCACTGGTGCTGATGCTCGGC
>LJCR01002299.1 GCA_001399705.1 Kouleothrix aurantiaca | reverse complement strand
CGGACGGCAGCAACAAATGCCGCATCGTCGGCGGCGTCGGGCTGCGCGGCCAGCAGTTCGGGCGCGGGCCACAGCCGCCACCATTCCAGCGCGCCAAACAGCGCCGCAAGGTGCGCGATCTGCTCGGCGGCAGGCAGGTGCAGGGCTTCGCGCCAGGGCTTTGGCACGCCGGTGGCCGGGTGCGCCGCCGGCGTGGTCGTCCGTCGTCCCAGCCCCACACGCCGTGCCCGCCGTAAGTCACGCCGGCCGGCGGCGCGATCAGCAGGCTCCAGTAGATTTCGCGCCGCACCTTGTGGGCCGAAAGGCGCTCGCGGCTCTGGTAGGCGATATGGTCTTCATAGGCCGGCTCAAGGTTGATCAGCGGGCGCGGCGGGTCGTGCCGCCACTCCTGTGCGGGCGGGCCGTCCCAGATCCAGCGCAGCGTCGGGTTGTCGTCGCCGTGCCCGCTCTGGTAGGTGATGATGTCCAGCCAGGCTTCATCGCGAAACTCGTCGGCGGGGATATTCATGCCCGAGGGGTGCAGCAGCACCGGCGCGTGCGGGCGAGCGCCAAATACCGCGCGCCCGATCCGCTGCCAGCGCGCCGCGCGCTCGCCACGGTAGTCGCCGTCGCCGTTCAGAATCCACGCGAGGTGGTGCGCGCCCCAGCGCGCGACCATGTAGCGCGCCAGCAGGATGGCCTGGTCCTCGGGCAGCGACACACCGGGGTTGATGTTCCAGATGCCCGGCTCGGTCCATGTGGCTGCCCACAGCATCACCGGCACCGCCAGCATCCCGGCCTGGTTCGCCGCGTCCAGCCGGGCATCGAGCCGCTGGAAGAAGGCCGGGTTGATCGCAATGCGCTCGCTGCCGGTGTAGGCGCTCTGCCCGCCGAGGTCGCCACTTGGCGCGGCGATCCACTGCGTCACAACCACCTGCGTGGCGGTGAAGCCCTGCGCGGTACGCACCCGCAGGTAATGCTGCCACTCTTCGGCAGTCGAGCGCAGCGCGCCGTTCCAGGCGGTGTCGGCCAGCCACAGGAAGGGCGTGCCGTCGGCGTGGGCGAGGTGGCGGCTGCCGGGCTGCGCCTGCACCGGGCCGTGCTGCGCTGCGCAAAGCGGGTTGCGGCATTGGCAGC
>LJCR01002297.1 GCA_001399705.1 Kouleothrix aurantiaca | reverse complement strand
TACTTGTCGACCAGCGCCAGCGCCTGCTTGTAGCTCGCCTCGCTCTGGTCGTTGCCATACACCACGTCGAGCAGCTCCAGCTTGCTGTACTTCGGCTCTTTGAGCGCGTCCTTCATCGCCGCGATCCACGAGTTCTGGTTGGCCGCATCGGGCGAGGCCGACAGCACCGCGAACTTGCCGCCATCCGCGCCCAGGATGTCGAGCGCCATGTCGGCCATCACCGTGCCGGTTTCCTTGAAGTCGACCTGCGCGACGAAAATGCTTTCGCCATCGGCGGAGGGAATGGGCGAGTCCCAGCTCACGACCTTGATGCCCGCGTCGGCAGCCGCCTTGGCCGAGGGTCCGATCTGATCGCCGGCATTGTTCGAGATCATCACGGCATTCACGCCCTGCGTTTTGGCGTTGGTCATGATCTCGATCTGGCCGGCGACGCTGTTCTCGGCGGTCGGGCCGGTGAAGTTGAGCGCCTCGGGGTTCTGCAGCTCCTTGGCGGCTTCCTGCGCGCCATCATTCGCCTGATCGAACACCGCGATGCCCAGGAACTTCGGCAGCAGGATCATCTTGACCGACTTGCCGGGCGTGGCTTTTGCAACATTGCCAGCCGCCGGTGTGCCGCCCGCCTCGCCCTCGACATTATCCTTGGTGTACTTGGTGAACGGCCCCATCAGCACGCGCAGACCTTTGTCGCGGGTCGGGTCCTTCTCGATGGTGTAGGTGCCCATCCGCCCGGCCTCGAACTGCTCGCCCGCCTCGCCCTTGATCGCGCCAGTGGCGAGCATGTAGCTGGTGTAGTAGGTCAGGTAGCCAAGGTCCTTGAACGACCATAGCGCGAACTCGGGCGCGCAGCCGTTCTTGGTGTAGCTGGCCATTTCCGCCGGCAGACCCAGACCCGACACCTTGACCTTGTCGCACAGGTTTTCGTCCTGCATGGCCTTGGCCGCCGCCGCGATACCGACCGTCGTCGGCGCCATAATCAGCTTCATGTCGGGATACTTGTCGACCAGCGCCAGCGCCTGCTTGTAGCTCGCCTCGCTCTGGTCGTTGCCATACACCACGTCGAGCAGCTCCAGCTTGCTGTACTTCGGCTCTTTGAGCGCGTCCTTCATCGCCGCGATCC
>LJCR01002298.1 GCA_001399705.1 Kouleothrix aurantiaca | reverse complement strand
GAGGATGAGGCCGCGAACACGCCCAGGCAGGGCAGCAGCGAATTGCAGGGCCAGCCGCCCGCCGAGCGAGTAGCCCAGCAGATCAACGCCCGGCATGCCCAGGGCATCAAGTATTCCCGCAAGGTCGGCGACCGCGCACTCCATTGTGTAGCGCGCAGGATCGGCCGGCGCGCCCGAGCCACCGTGGCCGATCAGATCAATCGCGATGCACTGGCGCCGGGGCGCGAGCCGCGCCATCAGGCCGGCCCACGTCGCCGCGCTGCCGGTGAAGCCGTGCAGCAGCACGAGCGGCCGGGCCGCGCCGGTAAGCGCGGCATGCATCCGCAGGCTATTGATCTCAAGCGTACACTCGGTTGTCGCATTCATCGCAACGCCTCCGCCCCACCGAAACGCACGCGCGCACAATGTGCGATACTACGCCCGAACGTAGAAAGGACATGCAATGCGTTTCATTGTTGTTGTGCTGGCGTCGCTGACCATGCTGGCGCTGGCGGGCTGCGGCACCGCGAACGAGCAGCAGGCGATCATCGACGCGACTTCGCAGTATATTACCACCAGCCCCGACAGCGCCGTGAAGAAAGTGACTGTCGAGGTGCAGAAGATCGATGGCGACTTTGCGCGCGCCTACGCAACGCCCGCCGACGGCACCACCACCGACCCGGTGTTTGTGTTTCTGCACCGCGAGAATGGCGCGTGGCAGGGCCTGACATTCGGCACGGCCTTCGACAGCGACACCTACCAGCAGCTTGGCATCCCGCAAAGCCTGTGGCTGAGCGAGTAGCCTGATTTCACCGCAAAGAACCCAAAGTTTTAGAAGTAGGGTGAGAACCGATTAACCACGAAGGCGCGAAGAATTCAGGAAGCTATCAAATTTTGCGCTCCAATCTGCGAATTTCCCTACTCCACCAGACCGGCGTCGCGCAGCGCGGCGCTGACGCGCGGCCAGAACTCGCGGTGCAGCGCCACATTGCTCGCGCGCTCGGTTGGCACTTCGACGATGTGCAGGCCGCGCCCGCCCACGCCCGCGCCCACGGCGGCGCGGAACTCGTCCCAGCCGCTGACGCGGGTGTAGCGCGCGCCATACAGCGCGGCAAAGTGCGCGAAATCCAGCCCGGTG
>LJCR01002295.1 GCA_001399705.1 Kouleothrix aurantiaca | reverse complement strand
CTTCTTCGGTGCTGCCCTCGAAGGGGCGGTGGCCGGTGAGCGCACGGTACACCACCACGCCCAGCGCATAAATATCGGCGCGCGCATCGACCTTGTGGCCGCCGCGAATCTGCTCGGGCGCCATATACTCGGGCGTGCCGATCAGCACCCCGGTGGCCGTCAGGCCGCGCGCCGCCGCGTCGAGCGATTTCGCGATGCCAAAGTCGGTGAGGATCGCGCGCGCACTGCCGAGCGCATGCAAGCCGTCGCCGTCGATCAAAATATTCGCCGGCTTGATGTCGCGATGGACGATCTGGCGCGCATGGGCGTAGTCGAGCGCGGCCGCGACCTGATCCACAATGGGCAGCAGGTCGGCGGGTGCGATGCTCCCGCGCAGCCGCAGCACATCGGCGAACGACTGCCCGCTCAGCAGGCGCATGGCGATATAGACCATGCCATCGGTGTCGCCAACATCGTAGATGGGCAGGATGTTGGAGTGATCGAGCCCGGCCGCCAGCACCGCCTCGCGCTGAAAGCGCTCGACCAGCGCGACGTCGCCGGTGTATTGCGGGTACAGCACTTTCAGCGCCACGTCGCGCCGCAGCACGGTATCGCGCGCGCGGTACACGGCGGCCATGCCGCCGCGCCCGAGCACTTCCAGAATTTCGTAGCGGCCCAGCCGCCGGCCTTTTACATCTTCAAGACGCATAACCGTGTGTCTCTTCCACCAGCTGTGGCAGCTGGCGCGCAGACGCTCATACTGCGGTGTATAGCAATAAACGAGCGGCAGAAGCCAAAATCACATGCCTTTACACCACCCCGCCCATCCACTGCACCAGAATAGCCTGCACGATGTTGCGCGCCAGGATTATAGCATAGCGATTCTATCAGCAAGATATCATTTCGCCCGCCATTGCGCGCCGCCGAACGCATGGTACAATGCGCGGCTGAATGTGCGAAATGACTCAATCATTGCGCCTGCGCAAATGTGGCCCGGTTCGCCGCGTTTGTCCGGCCCGATAGGTACCGAATCGAATGGCAGATCGACCCTTTCCTCCCCGCCGCCGGCCCGACCCAGGCTTTACCCGGCGGCGCATCCCGGCTTCTATGCTGCGCCGCCCGGCCGTCGCCAGCAACG
>LJCR01002296.1 GCA_001399705.1 Kouleothrix aurantiaca | reverse complement strand
TGCGAAAGCCCGCCAATGTCGGCCCGGTCGCATTGGGCGAACAGCGGCAGCAGGCCAATGCTGGCGTGCTCCATGGCGTGCAGACCATCGGCTACGTCGCCGCACACATCCTCGACGCGTCGGCAGATCGTGTCGGGCACCGTCCACCAGACCGCGATGGTGCGGAAGGTTTGTGGCGGCAGCGTCAGGTCGTGCTCGCTCAGCACGGCGTCGCTGTAGTGTTCCTTGCGCTTGTAGCCGGTCACCTGGCGCGTCACTTCGACTACGCCCACAAACAGCTTTGCGCTGCCCAGGTCGCGCTGCTGCTGCACGCGCTCGATCCGAATCGAGGTTTCGTCGGCGGGCTGCGTGTAGTAGTTGACCTGGCTGCGGCGCGCGCTGGCGGTGCGGCCCTGCAACTCACTTACCAGATAGGAATCGCCCTGGTGCAGGTAGATCGCGCCGGGGTAGACCTCGAAGGGCGCGCGCGTCGCCGCTACCTGCTCGATCGTGCGCCCGCTTTCGGCATCGCGCAGCGCAACCGGGTCGCCGTCGGCGCTGCGAATATTCACCTGCGCGGCCGGGTGACGCCCGCCAAACATCGCGCCGCCATCGTCGAGCGGCACAAGGTCGCCGTGGCGCAGCAGCCAGTCGCGCAGCCCGAGAAAGGTTGGGCCGAACCAGAGCGCGTCGGCGTCGTGCAGCGGCAGCTCGGCCGCCGCGCAGCGCAGCTGATCGGTCAGAATAAATGGATTTTCCAGCGCCACGCGCGCGTGCTCGGGCGAGCGGCTGAAGAACTGCTCGGGGTGGCGCATATAAAACTGGTCGAGCGGATCATCCTGCGCGACAAGCGCGGCCATGCTGTGGCCCTGGCTGCGGCCCGCGCGCCCGGCCTGCTGCCACGCGCTGGCAACAGTGCCCGGAAAGCCGCCAATAATCACCGCATCGACGCCGCCAATATCCACGCCCAGCTCAAGCGCGTTGGTGCTGACCATGCCCAGCAGCTCGCCGTCCATAAATGCCTGCTCAAGGCGGCGGCGGTCGTCCATGGTGTAGCCGGCGCGGTAGGAAGCCACGCGCTGCGCCAGGCCGGCGTGGCCGTTTTCCAGCGCCTCGCGCGTGTAGCGCAGCACCAGCT
>LJCR01002294.1 GCA_001399705.1 Kouleothrix aurantiaca | reverse complement strand
GGTCACCGGCGCGACGAACTACCCGGCCGATCTGGTGCGCGCCGGGATGCTGCACCTGAAGGTCGTATTCGCCGGGCGCGCGCACGGTCGCATCGCCGCAATCGATACGAGCGCGGCGCAGGCCCACCCCGGCGTGGTGGCGGTGCTCACCGCCGCCGACGTGCCCTTCAACGCTTTCGGCCTGATCGACCACGACCAGCCGGTGCTGTGTGGCGACAAAGTGCGCTTTCAGGGCGACAAGGTCGCGCTGGTGGTGGCGGAGAGCAAGCGCGCCGCGGATGCCGCCGCCCGGCTGGTGCAGGTGCGCTACGACGAGCTGCCGGCCGTCACCGACGCGCGGGCGGCCATGCAACCCGGCGCGCCGCTGGTGCACGACGAACGCGGCACCAACGTCCTGTTCAGCATGCCCATCCGCAAGGGCGACGTGGCGCAGGGCTTTGCCGAGGCCGATGTCGTGCTCGAAGACGAGTTCACCACCTCGTGGCAGGAACACGCCTTTCTCCAGCCCGAGGCCGGCATTGCCTATGTCGATGAGCAGAATCGCCTGGTGGTCGAAACCGCCGGCCAGTGGCTGCACGAAGACCGCAAGCAGATCGCGGCCATGCTCGAGCTGCCCGAAGATCAGGTGATCATCCGCTATGCCGCGATTGGCGGCGCGTTTGGCGGGCGCGAAGATCTGTCGATTCAGCATGTGCTGGCGCTGGCGGCCTGGAAGCTGCGCAAGCCAGTGGCAATGGTGTGGAGTCGCGAAGAGTCGATGATCGGCCACCACAAGCGCCACCCGATCACCGTGCGCTGCAAGTGGGGCGCGCGCCGCGACGGCACGATCACCGCCGTGCAGGCCGAGCTTGTGGCCGACGGCGGGGCCTACGCCTCGACCAGCCAGGAAGTGACGAAAGTGGCGGCGGTGTTCGCCAATGGCGCGTACAACGTGCCGAACATCCACGTCGACGCCTACGCGGTTTACACGAACAACGTGCCGAGCGGCGCATTCCGTGGCTTTGGCGCGCCCCAGGCGCAGTTCGCCAGCGAAAGCATGGTCACGCGGCTGGCGCATGCCCTGGGCATCGACCCGATCGAGATGCGGCGCAAAAACCTGTACCGTGAAGGCGACATCG
>LJCR01002293.1 GCA_001399705.1 Kouleothrix aurantiaca | reverse complement strand
GCGCGGGCTTTTCCATGTCCCAAGCACGTCGAGCGTCATATCGTCGCGGCGGATGGGGCTGCTGCTGCCGTCGGCGGCGACGAGCGTGCCGCTGCTGGAAGGCGTCGCGCCGCCGTTTTTATCGCGCAGCTGGTAGTACATCAGGTCGCGCCCGTCGCTCAGCTGCAGCGCGAACCAGTCCCAGCCCGCGACATTCTTCGCCAGCGAGCTGGTGCTCCACTCGCGGTCCATCCAGCTCTGCCCCGTGACCTCAAAGCGCTCGCCATTCACGGTGATGCTGCCGCGCGTGGGCATGCGCGTGAGCGAGTAGTAGTACGAGGCGTTGCCAACTTCTTCGCTCTTCTGGCTCAGCCCCCGGTCGCCCTGCAGCACCACCGGCTTGCCGCCATCAAGCGTCAGATCGATCGCGGCTGCGCCCTGCGCCGCGCGCAAATGCATGGGCAGCGCGGCAGAATCCTGCCCCTCGGCGCTCCAATCTTCCAGCCATACGCGAAACGGCTCGGCCTGCGCGCCAGCTAGCCCGGCGGCGCTGCGGCTAAAGCGGTCGAAGGCGAAAAACTGATTGCCGCCGACGTCGCTCAGGGCGAAGTGCGCCATATAGATATTGCTGGTACCCCAGTCGGATGCGCGCGCGGGCGCGGCTGGCGCGAGCCCAAAGCGAAAGAATGTGAGCTGGAAGCCGAAATGCCGGCCCTCGGCAGTGTCGAGGTTGCCGGTGTAGTACCACCACTCGGTGGCAAATTCCTGGTGCGGCCCGTGATCCTGCGGGAAGACAAAGGCGCGCGGCGCAGTGGCGCGTGCGAAACCAGCCGACGACTGGCTGGCAAGGGTATCGATGGCCGAGATCTGCCCGCTGGTGGCGGTGCTGGCCGCGCCGGTGCTGCACGCTGCCAGAAACACGGCGCAGCAGAATATCAGAAGAAGGCGATGCATGAATGTTCCTTTATGTTTTCCTGCCATCCGGCTTTCGATTTCAGCTCTGTTCTTGTGCTCGCAAGCCTTTCAGCAGAGACACAATGCCGTTTGTTCCTGTCTAGTATACCCTACGCTGCGGCGGCATTACGGGATGGGTGCGGGCAGTCGGCAAGTCGGCAGTCGGCAATCGCAGGATGCACAAT
>LJCR01002292.1 GCA_001399705.1 Kouleothrix aurantiaca | reverse complement strand
GTGCCCGCCAATCACCCAGTGGCGAATACCGGGGTAGGCCGCCAGCACCGCGTCGGCGCGGTCGGGCGCGAGCACCGCCAGGTTCAGCGGCATCGGCACGATCACCACCAGAAAGCCCTGCGCCGCAATCTGCTGCGCCGGCGCGGCATAGGCCTCGGCGCGCACGCGCCCGCCGGGGTAGAAGATCAGCCCGGTGCTGGGCTGCTGGCCAGCCGGCTCAAACACCAGCCAGGGCTCCTGCGTCACCGCAACCTGCGCGGTCGATTGCAGGGCCGCCTGCGCGGCGGGCTGTGGGCCGGCCGCAGTTTCTGCCCAGGCAACAAAGCCGCCCAGGCTCGTCAGTATCACCACTATCAGCGCAACAACTGCGCGTTGTACCCACTGTTTCATATATTCCTGCATCACATACCCTCGCCGGGTCTACGCATCCCGGCCCGCACCGGATGATCCAAGAATGATGCCAGCAACACAAAAGCCGCGCGCCCAAACGGCACACGGCTTTGTTTTTGGGGAAAATGGAACGCGGTGCTAGCTGGCCGGCTCTTTCGTTAGCTGGTCGCCCAGCGGCGTGGGCAAGCCGTCGATGCTGCACGCGTTTTTTTCGGCGCGATATTCTTCCAGCTCCTCGGGGCCCTTCGCCGTCGCCCAGTCCAGCAGGGTTGCGCGCTGCGCAACATAATCGTAGCGCGGCACCGCAAAGCCGCACGAAGTCTGCACGCGCGTGATGTCGGCCACAACGATCTGGCGCGCGCCCGGGTAGTCGACGAACATGGGGCGCAGCGTGGCCCACTCAGCATCGCCGGGCAGCACCGTGCGCCCGTGGCCATACAGCCGCAGAATGCGCGGCGGCCCGGCAAACGCGCAGAACATCAGGGTGATGCGGCCATTCTCGCGCAGGTGCGCCGACGTTTCATTGCCGCTGCCGGTCAGGTCGAGGTAGGCCACGCGCTCGGGCGACAGGATGCGCAGGCAATCGAGGCCCTTGGGCGACATGTTGACATGCCCTTCGGCAGTGAGCGGGGCGCTCGCCACAAAGAACATCTGCTGCTTTTCGATAAAGGCGCGTAGCTCGGGAACAATTGCCGGGAATAGCTTGGCCATGATTGCAGCTCCTCCGAAT
>LJCR01002291.1 GCA_001399705.1 Kouleothrix aurantiaca | reverse complement strand
TTCCACCAGCCAGCGTATTTTTATGAGTTCTTAACATCTACGCCTGGTATGTGTGGCCAATGATACGTTACAACAAAGCTGTGAGAAAGATGTCATTTTTTATGCCAATGATTTTGATCGTTGGCGTAGAAAGCGATCATTAGGCAATATGATGCGCTGTAAATACGTGCAGTGGCGCTCATCGGGGAAATGTGCCGAGCCGGGCGCAGAGCGCGTGCACGGGTGAATGGGCGGGCCCTGCGGGGGCATGAGCCACCGGCTTTGCCGCCACCCCGGCCTCAAATTTCCGCATTCTGATGCTACGTCTGCTCGCGTGATCTGCGCCGCCCGCCCGCGCAGGCAATCATGAGCTGACGGCGTACTATCGCCTTTTGTACACTCTTGTTTGGCGATGGCGGCAGTGTTGACAATGGCTCTGGCGCGGTGCTATAGTTAGCCCGCAGCCCGTATCCGTCCGTTCCGCCATGCCGACGCCGCCCATTGCTGAAGCATGCCGGTTTCCTATACGCAACCAACGCTTTCATAGTGCGACTACCCGTCGCCAGCCACTCTGCTAGGCCTGGCTTGTGTTCGTGCTGCCCAACGCACGAAAGCCTGGCACCAAAGGACCAAGCGCAGCATCGCACAACCTGGGAACGCGAATCGTACCGGCCGAAAGTGGAAGGGTGGCGCGTATGTCCCCGAGCAAAGGCGATCGACGACCCAAGCAGCGCAAGGAAACCGACCCCAAGCCTAAAAAAGGCACAGCAGCGGCGGCGAAACGCAGGCCGCATGGTGCCGATGAAGCGCTGCTCGCCGACCTTGCGGCGGCTGGCATCAGCCCCGAAGGCTCGCGCCCAGCGGCGGGGAAGCCCGAGCCGGCGCGCGCCCCGCTCGACGATACGTGCCAGCGGCTCTTGATTCTGGTGCGCCAGCGCTGCCCCGGCCTGCTGCCGGCCGATCCACTCCCGCCCGGCATCGTCGCTGCTCCTGTTCCCGTTGACCCCAAGCAAACCGCTGGCCTTCTGACAATTGCTGCGCGCCAGGCTGCGCTCGCTGCCACGGGTGCGCGCCTGCCCGCCGACCCGGCCCAGCTCCCGGCATCCGTTCTCTGGCAGGATGGCGCCGACGCGCTGCTGGTT
>LJCR01002290.1 GCA_001399705.1 Kouleothrix aurantiaca | reverse complement strand
GACCCGGGGGCGGTGCCGAGGCGCATGCCGCGCGATGGGCTGCGCGTGCGCGTGAACGCGCAGGGGTAAAGGGGTGGGGCTAGGGTATAGGCATTGCGATGCGCAATGATCGCTTGTATCGGCGGCCGGCCACGGGCTAGCCGTCAGTGGTCGTTCGTCGTTTGTCGGGGCTTGCCTGCCGCTACTTTTTCGCCAGCGGCACATAGAGCATCGGCAGCGACGCGCCAAACTCCACCGCGCCCGCGTCGCACAGCGAGTCGATTGGCCGGGCCGCGCCGCGCTGATCGGTGCTTGGCGGCGGGCAGCCGGTAGTTGCGAAATCAATTGCCGGGCTGCCGGGCATCGGCAGAGGTGAGCGGCCCAAGGCTGGGGAACGCGCCGCCGCTGGCGCGAACGGGAAGCGCCCCGTACACTGCCAGCAGCCCAATCACCAGCGCGCCAATGAAATGGTACGCCGTGCGAAACCGTCGCATGCTGCCCATGGTTTCCAGCCGTGGCGCGCCAGATCAAGCGATGCTGCGCTTGCCCTCATGAAGTGCGACAAACACATACAGTGTGCGGCTCGATGAGCCGAAACAGGGTACGCCCATTGGAGCACCGAAGCACCCCAAAAGTGCCGCACCACCGCCGAAGCCGCAGCTAGGTCTACATTGGAATAAAAACGAGATCGATCCGCAGATGATGCAGATTACACAGAGATGGAGGACCATAATCTGCGAAATCTGCATCATCTGCGGATGAAATTTTGGGATTTTGACATGCTGCTGTGGTTCGCGCTATGATCGGCCTTCAGAATGCCCCGGGAAATACAGTTTTCTGACTCCTGGCCCCCTGAATATTGCCATACAAGGAGGTCGCCGATGACCAGCCAAGCCGGTGAAGCCGTTGCGCTGCGGATCTGCCCGTTCTGCGAGGCATGCTGCGGCCTGGAAGTGCGCCTGCGCGACCGCGAGGTTGTGAGCGTGCGCGGCCACGCCGCCGACGTGTTTAGCGCCGGCCACCTTTGCCCCAAGGGCGCGGCACTGCGCGACCTGCACGCCGATCCCGACCGCCTGCGCACCCCGCTGATCAAGCGCGACGGGCGTTTTGTCGAGGCGACCTGGGACGAAGCACTCGACCTGAT
>LJCR01000228.1 GCA_001399705.1 Kouleothrix aurantiaca | reverse complement strand
GCGGTGAACTGCTGGGCGCCGCCCCCACCCCCGCCGTCCCCGCCGCCGAAGACGCGCACGGCCTCGGCCTCCTCGGCGATCTCACCCATCGCCCTGGTCAGGCCGGACCGTGCGGCGCGGCGCAGCGCCTCTTCCCGGGCCTCGTCCTCGGTCGCCAGAGCGGCGGCGGCCTGCTCCATCTCGGTCTGCTGTCGCTCAGCCTCGGCGCGCGCGCGCTCGGCCTGCTCGAACAAATCACGAGCGCGATCGCCCTCGGCCTGCTCGGCCAGGTCGGTCAGCGCGGTGGCCTGCGCGAACAGCGCGGCGGCGCCCGACTCCAGCTCGTGCAGCCGGTTGACGTCCGCGACCGTCGCCGCGTCCAGCGCCTGAATCGCGCTGTAGGCAACGCCCAGGGTCGCCATCGCCGAGGCGATCGGGTCGCCCGACGTTCCGCTCGCGCGAGTCTGGCGCCACTCGGTTGTCCCAAGCACCTGCTCGACAATCTGGCGATTGATGGCGTGCGCCGGCGTCAGCGGGACGATCGGCCCGATCGTGGGCGACTGCTTGTAGAAGCTCCAGAAGACATCGCGAAACAGTGGCAGCGCGGTGATCAGGCGCGTACTCGCGGCCAGAGCCGCCTCGCGCAGCTTGCCGTAATCCCGGACGGCCGCGTCCCACGCCTCGACGTCATACCCGTCGTGCCGGATGACCTGCGACCCGTCGTCGATGGCCCGCGGGACGAACAGCGACGGAAAGGCGTCGAACAGATCGGCATTCTCTGGGAGATCGAGGGCGGGCTCATCGACCACGCCCTGCATCGCATCGATCATCACGGCCTCCTAGAGCACGTACTCCGACAGCTCTTTGCGCCAGCCCTGCACCGCATCCAGCGCGCGCTGGATCTTGGTCGGGTTCATCGCCTGCTGCTGCGCCTGGGCCAGCAGCGCCTCCAAGCTCTGGGCTGTCTCCTTGAGCTTGCCGAGGGCCTCGACCGTCGCGTTCATCTTCCGGCCAGAGTCCAGGTCGGTGTCGGCCTGGGCCGCGATCGCGGCGTCATAGGCCGTCTTGGCCTGGTCGCGCTTGTCGACCGCGGCAACCGCCAGCGGGTTGCCCAGTCGCTCGACGACCTGCGCGATGGTGACGCGCTGCTCGCGCGTGGTCCAGAACATGTTGGTATAGACGGCGATGTCATCGTTGGTCACGATGCCGCGACCATCGAGCAGCGCGTTGACGCGCAGCGCGTCCTGGCTCTGCCGCCAGCGCCGGTCGGAGACGTAGATGCCCTTGCCGGCCAGATCGTCGTAGAGCTTGTCGAGCGTCGATAGGATGCTCTGCGGGATCGGGATGTGCGCGGCGGCCCACATCAGCGAGAACAGCTCATCCTGGCCCAATGTCACCGGAGGTGGCGCCAGCGTGAGCAGGCCGTGCTGAGACGCGAAAATAGGCATGTTGTGCGCGAGCACCCGAAGCACGGCACTCGACGGCCGGTTCGCATACAGCGCCATCAGGCGCGGGAAGTTTGTGCGGCTGACATAGCCCAGCCACAGACGAAAACTAAACCTATCAAGGAAGGCTGCACTGTCGGGTGTTTGCGGGATCTGGTTCGAGGCGCCGAACACCGAGATCAGCGGGGCTCGCTCGACACGGTTGCCGTTGTCGAATTCGCGCTCGTTCATAAGCCGGTGGGTCGTCTGGGCCAGGGACCCGGAGAGGTTGAACACTTCGTCCAGGAACACGAGCTGCGACGCCGGCATGTACGCGTTCGTGAGCCGTTCGTAGATGTCGTGGGGGAGCTGCGAGAGCCGCAGCGGCCCCATCAGGTCCTCCAGCTTGCTGTGCGGCGAGCACAGCGTGATGAACTTGCTGAGATCGAACGCCTGCGCCAGCAGCAGGATGAGCAGCGACTTGGCGGTGCCGGGCGGGCCGATGAAGGCCGCGTGCTGGCCGCTGAGGAGCGCGGTGAGCGCGACACGCGTCGCCTCCTCACGCTCGATGAGTTCGGTGCCCAGCCACGCCTCGATCTGCGCGATCTTCGCGAGCGGCCCTGCCAGGGGAGAGAGATCCAGCGGACGACTATCGAGCGTCGTACTGAGCGTTGCCGGGACGAGGATCTGCGGCGCCGCAGGGACGGTCGCCACCGGCGATGCGGGATCAGCCAGCACCAGATCCCCACGAGACTGGACCGGGACAGCCGTCGCAGCCATCGGAGACTCCTTTATTGGTGATTGGAAGGCGGTTCAGCGACGGGCGCGCATGCGCCCGCGTCACTATGATAGTATCACACGTTCACATAATTATCAAATACCAAAATTGTTATTTCACATCCTCGTATCTTTACGTTTTTACATTCGTGTGGTATGATACGGAGAGCGCCGGCCCGTGCTCCTCATCGTAGGCGCCTGGCCGGCATCATTGCAATCCGCGCGGAACATCCGCGCCAGCCCGGGAGCATTGTTGTCAGTCACCCACCGCTCAAGCGGCGGGCTTGCACGACAAGCCCTGACTGACCAGCACCCAGCTTGAGCAATCAGGCTACGTTCGGAAGGAAAACATAGGCACCGTGAGATGCATGCCAGTCTCACGCTCTGCGGCCAGCCGTTAAAAGTCCTGATGGGTAGGGGCGGTGCGGCTGGCGTATACAACCCTTCCAGAACATGGTCGAGGCACACATCACCTGGGCAACCAGAGCGCTCCGTAAGGAGCAAAAGCTAGTATCATGGTTTTCGTGCTCTCATCTGATGAACAGCCACTCGACCCGTGCCACGAGGCCAGGGCCAGGAAGTTGCTCAAGGCCGGTCGGGCTGTTGTATGGCGCACCTACCCGTTCACACTTCGACTCAAGGACCGGACGACTGCCGAGTCCGAAGTTCACGACCACCGCCTAAAAATCGACCCCGGTAGTCAGACGACCGGGATCGCTATCGTCCAGGAAGGGACCGATCGGGTGGTGTGGGCCGGCGAACTGACTCACCGTGGAGGCCAGGTCCGCGATGCTTTGCTCGCGCGGCGGGCCGTCCGGCGAAGTCGTCGTCAGCGCCATACGCGCTACCGCACCGCGCGCTTTCTCAATCGGCGGCGCAAGGACGGCTGGCTCGCTCCCTCGCTCCACCATCGCATCTTGACCACGCTGACATGGGTGCGCCGGCTGCGCCATCTCTGCCCGATTGCTGCTACCAGCATGGAGCTGGTGCGGTTCGACACCCAGTTGATGGAGAATGCCGAGATCAGCGGAGCTACGTATCAACAAGGCGAACTGGCCGGGTATGAAGTGCGCGAGTATTTGCTCCACAAGTGGGGCCGGACATGCGCCTACTGCGGAAAGGGTAATCGGCCGCTCCAGGTCGAGCACCTGATCCCCAAGATGCGCGGCGGATCGAACCGGGTAAGTAATTTGACCATTGCCTGCGGGCCATGCAATCAAGAAAAGGGCAACCGCACGGCTTCCGAATTTGGCTTTGCGCACCTGATGGCCCAGGCGAAAGCGCCGCTCAAAGACGCCGCTGCCACTAACAGCGTACGCTGGGCGCTCTGGCGGTCGCTTTCCGCGCTTGGCTTGCCTCTGGAAGCTGGCACAGGCGGAAGAACAAAATGGAACCGCACGCGGCTGGGGTGGGAGAAAGCCCACTGGCGCGACGCGGCGGCGGTGGGCGCGAGCACGCCTGAAACATTGCGGGTGGCGGTGGGCAGCGTGCTGCTGATCGTCGCCAAAGGCCACCGCAGCCGGCAAAGCTGCCGGACGAACAAGCACGGCTTCCCGATTCGCCATGTCCCGCGCCGGAAGCGATGGTTCGGGTTTCGGACGGGCGACCTGGTGCGAGCAGTGGTTCCAGGCGGGAAGCACGCCGGCGTACATGTCGGGCGGGTCGCTATCCGAGTAACTGGAAAATTCAATATCGCCACCGCGCAGGGGCTCAAACAGGGGATAAGCTACCGCCACCTACGTATCGTTCAGCGTGCCGACGGGTACGCCTATGGCTATCGAAAGGAGAGCGCGTAATCCGCATGCCGGGTACCCTCTGGGTGAGGCAGCGGTTTCCATGCGCGATTTCTATGACCAACAAGAAAAAAACCGCGGGCAGGTTGGGCAGGATGGCAGCGCCGGCAACCAGAAGCACCAGCGCCCCGCCTGGGATTATCGCCCCCGCCGACCCTGAGCTGTCGACTGACACCGTCAACGTGGCCGTCTCGCGGCCGATCCTGCTGCGGATCAAGCGCTACGCGCTCATCCTTCAGGAACAGGGCGGCCCCGGCACGCAGCGCTCGGTCGCCGAGCGTATGCTGAACGCCTACCTGGACAGCGCCAGCCCACCGATCGACCTGCCTCGGACGGAGCTGGTGGTGCAGGCGCCGAGCGGCACGATCGCCCTCGGCCGTGCCCTGGTGCTGCGTCTCAAGCGCTACACGCTCGACTTGGAGGAGCAACTCGGCCGCACCGTCGCCATGCGCGAGGTCGCCGACGCGATTTTCAATGCGGCTCTCAAAGAGGCGGGAATCCCAGCCGGGCCAGAGCAGCCACAGCCAGGCCCGTGATCTCAGCGGTAAGCGGCCCGGCAGGCGCTTGGGCCGCGCCGAGATATATCTACACGCATAACGTCACAATGTCATCCCCACACCGTATACAAATCGTATATCAAGCGATTAGAATGCGGCGGAAACGCCGTGCTATACTGCGTGCGAGAAACACAAATCGTTCTGCCGAGGAGGCTCGCGCATGCAGAAAATGGATTTCATTGCGGAAGTCGCTCGCCACACCGGGATGAGCCAGAAGGCCGTCAGTAAGGCGCTGAATGGGGCCATTGACGTTATTACCCAGGCGCTGATCAACGACCAGCGGGTCATCTTGACCGGCTTCGGCACTTTCGAGGTGCGCCGACGCTCGGAGCGCGGGGGCGTTCATCCGAAAACTCGGCAGCGGGTGACGATCGCCGCGACCAAAACTCCGGGGTTCACTCCCGGCAACAGCCTGCGCGAAGCGGTGCGTGCGACCAACGAGGTCGAAGCCATTCACTAGCTCTCACCACTACGACGCCAACAACAGCAGGCCC
>LJCR01002287.1 GCA_001399705.1 Kouleothrix aurantiaca | reverse complement strand
TGCCGTTTCTGTTGCTGCCACTTGGCGCGCTGCTTGAAACACGGGCCGGGCGGCGGGGCCTGATCGTGCTGCTGGCGCTCGCTATTGGTGTGAATTTGCTCGGCATCCTGGTCGATTTCAACACCTATATCAACGACCTGACCCACGGCGACATGGCCCGCGAAGCAATATACCTGTACCAGCCGGCCTTTTCGCCCATTCTGGCGCATCTGCGCGCGATCGACCTGCGCAACGTGCCGATCGCCAGCTTTGCGCTGGCCGACCCGCAGTTCGGCTTTCCCGAGCCGTGGGCCACGCTTTTTTCGGCCAGCTTTGTCGTGCTGCTGCTGGGCGCGGCGCTGGGCCTGTGGCGCGCGCTGGCCCACGCGGCGCAGCCGAAACTTCTGAAACCTGACATAACGACAGGGGAACACCATGCGCTACCTGATTAAGAATGGCTCGATCATCGACCCGGCCCGGCGCGTCGCCACGGTGGGCAACGTGCTGGTGGAAGACGGCAAAGTCGCCCGCGTGATGGACCTGGCGGATCTCTCGATGGCGACCGAGCCGTTTGGCGACGACCTGGAAGTGATCAATGCGCGCGGCGCGGTGATCGCGCCCGGCTTTATCGACCTGCACACGCACCTGCGCGAGCCGGGCGAAGAGCACAAGGAAACGATCGCCACCGGCACGTCGGCGGCGGCGCGCGTTGGCTTCACCACCGTCTGCGCGATGCCGAACACCCGCCCGCCGCATGATCGCGTGGCGGTGGTGCGGCAGGTGCTCGAAACCGCCCGCGAGCAGGGCAGCGTGCGCGTCGAGCCGATTGGCGCGATCACGATTGGCCGCGCCGGCAAAAACCTGACCGAGATGGCCGAGCTGGTGGAAGCGGGCTGTATTGCCTTCAGCGACGACGGCAGCCCGGTGAGCGACGCGGCGGTGATGCGCAATGCGCTGGGCTACGCGGCCATGCTGGGCGTGCCGATCATGAGCCACTGCGAAGACATGACGCTCAGCCACGGCTGGGCCATGCACGAAGGCGTAATCAGCACGCGCCTGGGCCTGCCCGGCTACCCGTCCGCTGCCGAAGAAGTGCAGATCGCCCGCGACATTGCGCTGGCCGAAATGACCGGCGCGCGCATCCAC
>LJCR01002288.1 GCA_001399705.1 Kouleothrix aurantiaca | reverse complement strand
AGGTGTGTATAAGGGACAGTCGGTACGCAGCGCCGTGCGACACGCGCGCCCAGGCAGTGTGCGCTCCGCACGGGCCACCGTGCGGTTCCGGGCGAAAGAAGCAGCGCTTCGCACAAACGCTTGCAGCCGCAGCGTGCCTATGCTATAATCTCCCGCCGTAATCGAATAATGCTTCTGCTCCCCTGCACCTACTACGCGACGCGCAAATCGAGTAGGCAATGACAGCGGGGCAACACCACAGGAGGAACAATGCGCGAGCGTCGGCGTGACTACGAAATGTTGTTCATCATCTCGCCTCTGCGATCAAGCGAGGAAGAGATCACTAACGCGATCAATCGCGTGCGCCAGTCGATCACCGCTGCCGGCGGTGAGGTGACAAGCGTTGACCAAACCGCACCCTGGGGCCGCCGGAAATTCGCTTACCCCATCCGCGAATATGCCGAAGGCGAGGCCAGCCGCCGCCCTTTCAATGAGGGTTTCTACGTGCTTTGTCATTTCAGCCTTCCCACCACGCAAGTATCGGCGCTTGAGCGTGCGCTCAAGCTGAACGACTCGGTGCTGCGCTACCTGATGACCCTGGTGGAAACCAAGTCGGCCGGGGCGCCGGCGGTGGCTGCCGTGCCGGTAGGCGCGCAGGCGGGCGACGACACTGCGAGCGACGATCCCACAAGCGACGAAGACGACGATATCGATTCCGATGCGGAAGACGATAGCGACGAGCAGTAAGCAGGCTTCGGCGCGCCGCTTGGCGTAAAGCGAGCGCTTACGAAAGGTAACGATGATGGCCAAAGATCTGAATAAGGTCATGATCATCGGTCGGCTCGGCAAAGATCCCGAAATGCGCTATACCCCCGGCGGCAGTCCGGTTACGACGTTCAGCGTCGCGGCGGGCCGCCAGTGGAAAGATGGCAGCGGCGACATGCGCGAGGAAACCGAGTGGTTCAACATTGTTACCTGGAATAAACTGGCCGAGATCTGCAACGAGCATTTGCGCAAGGCGAGCCGCGTGTATATCGAAGGCCGCCTGCAAACGCGCCAGTGGCCAGATCAAGATGGCCAGACGC
>LJCR01002289.1 GCA_001399705.1 Kouleothrix aurantiaca | reverse complement strand
CTGGTGTGGCGATCGGCGGCTCGCTGAACGAGATTGGCGACGTGAACGGCTGCCTGGCCGAGGCGCGCCGCACGCTCCAGCCGGGCGGGCGCTTTGTTGCAATGACACTGGCGCGTGCAGAATCATCGCCGGGGCGCGCGCTGCAGGCCGCGCTGGGCACGGGCGGGATCACATTCTGGACGGCCGCCGATCTGGCGGCCATGCTACGCGCGCACAACTTGCCGACGCGCACGCAACAGCAGTATGGTCTGGTCATGTTTCACGCGGCGCAGGCAGAATAGCTGCGTCGCCATCTGCTGAAAGAAACACGAAATGAATACGGTTGCCATCACCCCGGCGCGCGGCCCGATCGAGGCTGTGGTGCGCGTGCCTGGCTCGAAAAGCATCACCAACCGCGCCCTTTTGCTGGCTGCACTGGCTGAGGGTATTTCCACGCTGTCGGGCGTGCTGTTCAGCGACGATAGCCACTGGTTTCTGGATGGCTTACAGCGCCTGGGCATCGCGGTTGAGATCGACCAGCCGCGTGAGCAGGTGCGGGTGCATGGTGTGGCGGGCGGGCCGCCAGCCGCCGAGGCCGAGCTGTGGGTCGAGCTGGCGGGCACAGCTGCGCGCTTCCTGCTGGCTTACGCCGCGCTTGGGCAGGGCCACTACACCATCGACGGCAACGCGCGCATGCGCCAGCGCCCAATGGCCGACCTGCTGGAAACGCTGAATACGCTTGGCGCGTACTGCCACAGCCTGGGTACGCACGGCGGCCTGCCGGTGCGCATGGAAGCGAGTGGCTTGCGCGGCGGCGCGGCGGGACTGGCTGGCGACAAAACCAGCCAGTTTCTTTCCGCGCTGCTGATGGTCGCGCCCTACGCCGACCATGATGTCGAGCTGACGATGACTACGCCGCTCGCTGCGACGCCGTATATCGACATAACCACGTCGATGATGGCGGCGTTTGGCGCGCATGTGATCTGCGATGGCTACGAGCGCTTTCGCGTGCCAGCCGGCCAGCGCTACCAGGCGCGCGACTACCAGATCGAGCCGGATGCCTCGAATGCTTCATATTTTTTTGCCGCCGCCGCCGCAACCGGCGGGCGCGTGCGCGTGGGCGGGCTGGCGCGCGCGGCACTGCAG
>LJCR01002286.1 GCA_001399705.1 Kouleothrix aurantiaca | reverse complement strand
ATGCGCACGCTGAGCGGGCACGACCTGGCGAAAATGCCACTGGTGACCGAAGAAGAACTGCGCCTGCTGGTAAATGTGGGCGAAGAGGAAGGACTGATCGAGCCCGACGAGCGCGTCATGATCGAGGGGATCTTCTCGTTTGGCGACACCGTCGTGCGCGAGGTGATGGTGCCGCGCGTCGATATTGTAGCCATGGAGCAGAACGCTACGCTGAACGAGGCACTGGAATTGGTGATCGGCCACGGCCACTCGCGCATCCCGGTGTTCCACGAAACCATCGATCAGGTGGTTGGCATTCTGTACGCCAAAGATCTGCTGCCCTGGCTGCGTAATGGCGAGGCCGGGCAGGGACCATCAGTACCACTCAGTCTGGCCAGCTTGCTGCGCCCGCCGCATTTCGTGCCCGAAACCATGAAGGTCGACGCGCTGCTGAAAGACCTGCAGGCGCGCAAGGTGCACCTGGCGATTGTGGTCGATGAGTACGGCGGCACCGCTGGAGTGGTCACAATCGAAGACCTGCTGGAAGAGATCGTTGGCGCAATTCAGGATGAATACGATGTCGAGGAGCAGTCGGTGCGGCTGGTGTCGGAAGGCGAGCTGATTGCCGACGCGCGCGTGCTGCTCGACGACCTGAACGATGTGACCGGCCTGCACATCGAGTCAGATGAGTCAGACCGGATTGGCGGGCTGGTGTACGAGCGGCTCGGGCGCGTGCCCAAGGCCGGCGACGAAGTTCAGCTCAACGATGGCATCACGATCACGGTGCTCTCGGTCGAGGGCTTGCGGCCACGCCAGCTGCGGCTCACCTACCCGCCCACGCACGACCACGACCTGGAAGTAAGCGCTACGAAAGGAGCGGCAGCGGACGATGACGACGCGGCCTGACTACAGCGAGCTCGTCGCGCACGCGCGCGAGGCGCGCGAACGAGCATACTGCCCTTACTCACACTTCGCGGTTGGCGCGGCAGTGCTCACCAGCTCGGGGCGCGTATTTCCCGGCTGTAATGTCGAAAATGCCGCCTACCCCGCCACCATCTGCGCCGAGCGCGCCGCGCTGATGGGCGCCTACGCCGCCGGCGAGCGCACGATCGTCGCAATTGCGGTGGTTGCCGATACGCCCACGCCC
>LJCR01002285.1 GCA_001399705.1 Kouleothrix aurantiaca | reverse complement strand
GGGCAGCGTGGGCTGGGCCGGCGACGTGAAATACCACCTCGGCGCGCAGCGCACCTATCGCGAAAGCGGCATCGACGCCATGCCAATCACGCTGGCGCCGAACCCGAGCCACCTCGAATTCGTCAACCCGGTGGTCGAGGGCCGCGCGCGCGCCGCGCAGGAAAAGCGCGACCGCCCCGGCGCGCCCGAGCAAAGCGACAAAGCCTCGCTGGCGATTTTGCTCCACGGCGACGCGGCCTTCCCCGGCCAGGGCGTAGTGGCCGAAACGCTGAATATGTCGCGCCTGATCGGCTACCGCACTGGCGGCACCATTCACATCATCACCAACAATCAGATCGGTTTCACCACCGAGCCAAGCGACTCGCGCAGCACGCTCTACGCCAGCGACCTCGCGAAGGGCTTTGAGGTGCCGATTGTGCATGTGAATGCCGACGACGTGGAAGCCTGCATTGCCGTGGCGCGCATGGCCTATGCCTACCGCGAAACCTTTGGCCGCGACTTTGTGATCGACTTGGTGGGCTACCGCCGCTGGGGGCATAACGAAGGCGACGAGCCGGCTTTTACCCAGCCGACGATGTACGCGAAGATCGCCACGCACCCAACCGTGCGCCAGATCTGGGCCGAGCGCATGGCCGAGGTTGGGTTGGTGAGCGCCGAAGAGGCCGCGCAGATGCAGGCCGACGTGACTGAGCGGCTGCAGGAAGCCCGCCGCGAGGCCGAAACCAAGCCGCACGAAGATCGGCGGCCCAAGCCCGCGCCGCCTGGGCTGGCGCGCAACGCCCATACAGCCGTTGCCGCTGAAAAGCTGCAGGCCATGAACGCGGCACTGCTGAACCGGCCGGCCGGCTTCACGATCAACAATCGCCTGGAGCGCACGCTGGAGCGCCGCCGCACCGCATTCGATCAGGCCAACGCCATCGACTGGGGTCACGCCGAGGCGCTGGCCTTCGCGTCGATTCTTGCGGACGGCGTGCCCATCCGCCTGACCGGGCAGGACAGCGAGCGCGGCACCTTCAGCCATCGCCACGCCGTGCTGCGCGACAGCACCACCGGCCAGACCTACACCCCGTTGCCGCGGCTGCCGCACGCCAAAGCCTCGTTCGCGATCTATAACAGCCCGCTTTCC
>LJCR01002284.1 GCA_001399705.1 Kouleothrix aurantiaca | reverse complement strand
CAGCCGGCCAACGCGGCGCAGCACCGCCCGCACGCGAGCTAACAGCTCCTCGACGCTGAACGGTTTGCAGAGGTAATCGTCGGCCCCAATATCAAAGGCCGCGACTTTGTCGCTTTCGGCGTCCATCGCCGTGAGAATGATGATCGGCACGATAGAGTGTTCGCGCACGCGACGGCAGACTTCCAGCCCATCCATGCGCGGCATCATCACATCGAGGATCAGCAGGTGCGGCTGCTCGGCATCCCACAGCGCCAGCGCCTCCAGGCCGTTTGCCGCCTCAAGCACCTCGAAGCCGCGCGCGCGCAGGTTGCGGCTGATCGATGCGCGCAGGGTTTCCTGATCTTCCGCCACCAGAATGCGGCGCGCACGTGCTGTCATCGGGGAGCCTTTCTCTGCTTTGAGAACTGAGAACCAAGAACCGAGCACTGAGAACCGAGAACTGTGGAACCACAGAACCACGAGCCAGCTTTGAAAGACTAAACGCGCTGGCCTTGTGGCTTCTGGCTTCTGACTCCTGACGCCTGACTCCTGCCCCACAGCTACGCCGCCAGCGCCTCCACCGGCACCGGCGCGGCCGGCGCTTCGAGCGGGATCAGAAAGGCAAAGGTCGTGCCGTGCGCGCCGCTTTCGGCCCAGATCGTGCCGCCGTGCGCCTCGACAAACGCCTTGCAGATCGCCAGCCCGAGGCCAATGCCGCCCGCGCGGCGCTGCTGCCCGCGCTCGGCGCGGTAGAAACGCTCAAACAGGTGCGGCAGCTCGTCGGGCGCAACGCCGGGGCCATCGTCGGTGACGCGCAGCAGCAGCCCGGTGCCGCGCTGCTCGGCAGCGATGCGCACCAGCCCGTTGCCGTAGGCCAGCGCATTCGCCAGCAGGTTGCGCAGCACCACTTCCAGGCGCGCTTCGTCGGCGTCGGCGGGCGGCAGGTCGGGCGCAAGCGCGAGTTCAAGGCGCGGGATTGGCTCGTGCAGGCGGCGCAGCGTGCCCGCCACCAGCCGGTCGATGCGGCACGGCGCGCGATCCAGCTGCTGCAAGCCCGCCTCGATCCGCGACAGGTCGAGCAGCGTGCTGACTAGCTGCGCCAGCCGATCGGCCTCGTCGTTGATCTCGCGCACAAACTGGCGCTGCTC
>LJCR01002283.1 GCA_001399705.1 Kouleothrix aurantiaca | reverse complement strand
AGCTGATTATTCGCAAGGGCGGCCCACTTACCAGCGCTGAGTACCAACTCATGCAACAACACCCCCTGATTGGCGAGCGGATCGTACAGCCACTGCGCATGGCGGCGGCAGTTGGCCCGATTGTGCGGCACCATCACGAGCGCTGGGATGGGCGCGGCTACCCCGATGGCCTGGTGCGTGAAGATATCCCGCTTGGTGCGCGCATTGTCGCCGTGGCAGATGCGTTTGACGCAATGACGACGGCGCGCCCGTACAATCGCGTGCTCAGCATGCCCGAGGCGGCTGAGCGCTTGCGTGCCGGCGCTGGCATGTATTGGGACCCAGCCGTGGTCGCTGCATTTCTTGGCTGGCTCCAGGCAAGCGGGATGCTTGGGCGCTGAACAGGGTCGTTAGGCGAAGCCAAGGCTCGCTGAGCGTGGCCGACCAGACGTTGCGGAAGAACATGCAGCCCGGGCAAGGGCTTAGGAAACGCTGATCCTTTGGGCGCTGCGGGCAGCCAGGCGTGCGGCAAACATGCGCAGGAAGTGCAGCACCGCCACCGGGCGCTCGCGCTGGGGCAGGTACCCGCAGCGTTTCAGCAAAAGCGCCGGCGCGCCGGGCAAATTCTCGCGAAAGAACTCGAGCGACCCCTTGGGCAGAAAATGGTCGTTTAGCCCCCACACCAGCCCCGCCGGCACCGGCAAGTCGCGCAGATCGGCGGCGCGCAGCAGTTCCTTCTCCGGATCGGCATCCATCATATTCGCCACGAATTCGCGCACCACGCGGCGCTGAAACAGGTCTTGCAGGCTGTGCTGGCCCAGGTAGAGCATGGGCGCAGGAATGCCGCCAAACATCTGGCGGAATACCAGCCGCGCGGTTTTCATGTCGGGGATGCCGATGGTTTCGCCAAACGGCACCCACGAATCGCGCCCGGCCAGCGGCGCACCGCCCGCATCGAGCAGCACAATGCCGCGCACCAGCGCGGTGGCCTGCCACGCCGTTTTGACCGCTATCCACCCACCCATGGAGTTACCCGCCAGCATCGCAGGGCTGCCCACTGCCGCTGCCAGAAAGCCAGCCAGGACATCGCTCATTTCGTCAAGCGTCATGTAGCTGCGGCTGGGCGGCAAGCTGGAAAAGCCATAGCC
>LJCR01002280.1 GCA_001399705.1 Kouleothrix aurantiaca | reverse complement strand
CAGGCGCACCTTGTCGCCCACGCGCATGGTTGCCACGCCCTGGTCCCAGCCCTTGATCACCTGCCCGCGCCCGAGCGTGAACACAAACGGCTGCCCGCGATCGCGCGAGCTGTCGAACTTCTTGCCGTTTTCCAGCCAGCCGGTGTAGTGCACCGACACGCGGTCGCCGGTTTTGGGCGTTTCGCCCTGGCCCTCGGCCAGCTTCTCGATTTGCAGACCTGATTCGGTCATGGGAGTGCTCCTTTATATGTTTGAAGGTTGCAAGTTTGCAGGTTGCAGGTTGCGACCGCTGACGAACGACGAAAGACCACGGACGAAGGACGAAAGAAAATTTACCACAGAGGACGCAGAGAGTTGGAAAGTTATAGGTTTCTATAGCATCCTGAGTAGCGGCGCAGCCGCGTATCGAAGGGTGCCAACTGCATACTGCCAACTGTTCGTGTCACCCGTCACTCGCTCCCCACGCCCAGCGCGGCGGCCACGCGGCGCAGCGCGTCGTCCAGCGCCACGTCCTGCGGCGTCGAGACCACGATCGCGCCATCGAGCGCAATGCGCTGCGCCAGGCTCAGCGGCGCATCGCCGGTGCCCGGCGGCAGATCGACGATCAGATAGTCGAGCGCGCCCCACGCGACCTGATCGAGGAACTGCGCCAGCAGCTTCCCGATCATCGGGCCGCGCCAGACCACCGCCTGGTCGTGCTGCGCGATCAGCGCCAGTGACATGACGCGCACGCCCCAGCCTACTGCGGGGATCAGCCGCTGCCCTTCGGGCGGCGGCAGGCTGGTGACGCTGAGCATGCGCGGCACATTCGGTCCGTAGATGTCGGCGTCCAGCACGCCAACCTGTAGATTCCGCTGCGCCAGTGCCACCGCCAGGTTGACCGCCACGGTCGTCTTCCCCACGCCGCCTTTTCCACTCCCGACCGCGATGACGCGCTCGACGCCGGGAATACGGTGCCGTTCCGGCAGCGTCCCACGTGCGGCTGGGCGGCGGGCAGCCGCGCCGGGGGTTGTCAACTCGTAGCTCACATCGCGCACGCCGGGCAGTGCCCGCACGGCCTCTACGGATGCGGCAGCAATCGCCTGCTGGCGCTCGTCGTCCAGGTCGGCAATCGCCAGGATCCGCTTG
>LJCR01002282.1 GCA_001399705.1 Kouleothrix aurantiaca | reverse complement strand
CGCGATGCGGCCCTATCTCGTCGGCGAAGAAGGGCCGGAGATTGTCATTCCCGAGCGCGCGGGCACGGTCATCCCGGCCGCGCAGACCCGCCAGGCGCTGGCCAGCCCGAATCAGCTCGGGGCGCTGATGCGCGGCGCGGCGGGCGGCTCCACCACGATCGATAACAGCCGCCATGTCTCGATGCCGGTCTATACCAATCACAGCGCCGACGCGATTACGCAGTCGGCCGCGATTGCCTGGAGCTTGCTCGGATGACCTACCGCCTGCACCGCACCCTGCCGCCCGCGCCCGCGCCGCTGCCCACCACGCGGCATGTCGTTCGCGTCGTCGTGCCCATTGCGCGGACGAATGAGATCACGAACCCGTCGTTCGAGCGCGACACCACGGGCTGGAACGCGGTCGGCGGCTCGATTCTGCGCGTGACCGCCGGGGCCTGGGTCGGCCAGGCCTGTCTGCTGATCCAAATGTCCAGTCCGAATGACGGCGTGCGCCACAGCGGGCTGGTGATGACGGCGGGCGAGCTGCGCGCCATCTCGCTGCACTTCAAGGGCACCGCGGGCCGGCGTTACCGCTTCCAGGTTGAGAACGGGTCCGGTGGCTCGACCGCGCGCACCACCATCACGGCGACCGGGCGCTGGCAGGAGGTGGTCTGGTACTGCATGACGGAAACGACGGGGACCTACTACCTGCTCGCGGGCGCGCTGACCACCGGTGCCGACGCCGTGCTGCTGGACGGCGTGCAGAGCGAGGTCATCCAGCCGGGCGAAACGTATTCGACCTACATCGACGGCGACCAGCGCGGGCTGACCGCGAACGAGTCGCCGCCCGCCTACACATGGAACGGGGTGCCGCATGCCAGCACGAGCACGCGCACCGGGCGCACCCGCGCCGGAGGAATGGTAATGCCCCTCTCACGCTATAATGTCCTACTGACCGCGATCCTCGGCCTGGGTCTGGCGATCCCGCAGAATGTCGGCGTCTCCTACGCGCAGCTCGACGGCGGCTATGATGATTTCACGCGCAAGACCGAGCGCCAGTTCACCCTGATGGGCCGCATCGACGCCCAGAGCGAGGTGGAGCTGCATCAGCAGCGCGGCGCGCTTGCGCAGCTGTTCGACCGCGATGCC
>LJCR01002281.1 GCA_001399705.1 Kouleothrix aurantiaca | reverse complement strand
GTATATCGCCGCGCGCAGGGCACGCACGGCTGCGCGGTTGGCTTCGTCGTGCCCGGTGGCAAATAACTCCTCGGTGAAAATGGCGAGTGGTAGTTCGCGGCCCTGCGCGCGGCGATATACCTCGCGCAGTTGCTCGGCGCTGCCCGCAAACACCAGCACTGGCTGGCGAAACATCGGCAGATAGCGCGTGCCCGAGCCGTCGATGTACGGCTCGCCAATGATGCCCTCTTGGGTGGCGGCGATGCCGCTCACCAGAAAGGCCGTCATGTTCAGCTTCTGCCATGTTGGCAGGTCGGCGCGCACCACCACCGCAATTTTTGTGTCAAAGCGCATTGCGTCCTCCTGGCTTGTCTGCACAGGGAAGCATAGCGCGGCGCGGGCCGAGGCGTCTATCACGATCTTGCGCTTGTGAGTTGCAGGTTGCGACGGAGGAGAATTCACCACGGAGGCACAGAGGCACGGAGATTTTGAGGTTGCAGGTTGGAAGGTTGCAGGTTGCCGGGTTACAGGTTGGAAGGTTCACCCTTTCACCCCTTCACCTTGTCATCGTGTCACCCGCTCATCCCGCCCCGAAACGCGCCCGGCGTCACACCAATGATCTGGCGAAAGCGGCTGGTGAAGTGGCTCTGGCTGCTGAAGCCCGTCGCGTAGGCTACTTCGGCCAGGGGCGTGCCGGCGGCGAGCATGTGCTGGGCGTGGCGGATGCGCACGCTGTCGAGGTAGACGTGCGGGGGCACGCCGGCAGCGCGGCGGAACACGCGCACAAGGTGGAAAGGACTCAGTCCAACATCAGCAGCGAGCGCCGCCAGCGTCACGCGCTCGGCGTAGTGCGCCTCGATATAGGCACGCGCCCGCGCCACCGCGCGCGGCTCGGCCCCGGCAGCGGGCAGGGTCAGGCGGTCGCTGCCGTAGCGCTGCACCAGGGTGGTGAGCAGCGCCAGCCAGCGGCTTTCGCGCTCGATCGGTGCGGCGCCTGCGCCGATGGCCCCCTGCACGGCGCGTACCTGCCCGGCCAGCCCGGCGTCGTCGATCCGCAGGGCTGGGAAGCGCGGCAGCCAGCCGGGGCGGCCAAACTCGGCCATGGCCTGCGCCATGTGGTGGAGCGTGGGGTAGAGCGCGCGGTAGGTG
>LJCR01000229.1 GCA_001399705.1 Kouleothrix aurantiaca | reverse complement strand
ATATTTGATACACCGATACTCTGAGCATCGACCTTGAACACAACTGGCTACAACTTGGTTGTCAAACGTCCTATCGAATTGGTTGCGCTGTTGCTTGAGCGACTGTGCGGCAACGCTCAACTTTCGCTTGAAGGCGATCTGAGGTATGTCGATACCCGGCAGATCCAGTCCATTAGTCTTGAGCCAACCGACCTGCTCCGTCGTAGTACCAGCCAGCCCATTCAGGACTTCATCATTTTGCCGGTAGAACCGTCTACTAAAGATATTCTGATCGGTTCGATCTTGCCACAGGCAGGTCTGCGAACACGGATCTACCATCTCCAAATCCAAAAAGACGGAGAACGGATGTTTGCGGCGTATGATCGGTTTGAGGTTGATTGTGTGTGGATCGGTGCTTGGGCCGATGAGGCGTGGTTGACAGCCCTAGTCAACACCGGCATTTTGCGCACCTATACGCCCATCGTGGAAACAGAAGAACTGTAGCGCATTGGAATGCTGAGAAAGGGCTGGCACCCAACACGCGCATGCAACCGACCGCTTCGCGCCCAAGATCGTTGCTTTTTTAGGAGTCGATGCCAGCGCTCGCGGCGGCTGATGCGCAGGCCGTTAGCTGGCAAGCCATCATTCCACTATCTTACTTAACCGCACTGGTATGACTGGCATGGCTATTTGGACAATATCATCTTTCTGAAGATATGCACTTTCACTTTACCGATCCAGATGTGTGGACTGGCGGCTTTTACGAACTTGTTCTCGAGTTGCCGTCCCAAGATGATCTGACAACTGCGAATGCACTCGCTGCTTTGTGGGGTAGTCCCCAATTATCCGGCTGCTTTGCGCGTAATGATATTGAACCGACTCAGCAAGTTGCTCTCACACTCAACAGCCTTCCTATTGAAGGCCATCTCTATGGTATTGCCACCCTCAATGATGAGCAGCGCTGCGTTTGCGGAACCTATACGATCCATTTTGAAAACGAAGGACGCTGGCTTGGCATCTATATGCCGATGAGTGCCTTAGCGAGAATCTATTCTCTTGATGGCTATACATTTGGCACTGCTGCACCACAACTCGAACGCACGCTGAAGACCATAAATGAGTGGTTCTACACCATCGCCGAGGAGATGTACAAGCGCGTTCCATTCACATTCGGCGTCATCGGCTTCGAGCCTGATTTCACCACCGCGAAAATGCAAGTCGCGCAGGGAATACCAGAAGTACGGTGGGATGGCTTCGTGATGCCTACGAATGATCGCTTGCTTTGGTATCCACCAACCGAATATGGCACGCAATATACGCAATGATCTTCAGAATCCAAACAGTACCAAACTTGCCAGCTAACACGCGCTTGCAGCGGACGCCGCTTCGCGTCGAGCAAGATCGTGCCTTTTTCAGCGTCAGTTTCTGCTACAATGGTTTGCCATCAACCGGTGCGGCGCCGCTAAAGCGCAACCCGTTAGCCCATCATTATCAACAAAGTTTGTAACCATCTAATTTACCATCACTCTCTTCTTCGCTCGATCAACACTTACGGAGAACTATGCGTTCAACTCTCTTACATGACAGGCCAGATCGCAATTCTGTTCTTTGGTTAATAGCTGCATTTACTGTCGTCAGTCTAATCGCACTCCCTCTGGCCATGTGGTTTGGCCCGGTCTCGCTTCCATTTCTGGCAGCATCTGCACTCATCGGTTTTCTTTCTATCCTTCTCATTTTTGCTTTCACGATCTATCGCGCTCATCGATGGGCGCGTGCCCTCTGGCTTCTTGCCATCCTCGTCATAAGTATTGGGCCAAATATTCTCAGCACTACGCTTTTTTCACTTCCGCTGCGTCACTATTTTTTTTGGCCGATCTTCTTTCAAGGCTTGGCGAGTATTTTTATCATGTTTGGCCTGACGCTCGCGTTTGAAGAACGTTTGGTGAGTCTTCGACGTGGATTGCTGATCGGCATTGTCCTAATCGGGGTTGGTTTTTTGAGTTGGTTTCGTGCAGAGCAATCACAGCCCTTGGTGTATCCGGCAAGCAGCAACATTACCGTTCAGGATGATGCGCCTCCAGGAGCACGCAAAACCACATTCGTCACCACAGCGACTCCTTCCGATATTTTGACGTTCTATCGCGAACGTCTTGAACGATGGGGATGGCAATTCACGTGCTCAGCTGATGTGCCATCGTGTAGGAGCGAAATCACAGAAGGGTTAAACGCGCCGCATGATATTTATCATTTGCGGAGCGATGCCTCACAACGTGGACCAACCTACGAAATTATCATTCGTGCTTCGGCTACTGGAGAAACGATTGTCGAAGTCTATGATCAGACGCGCGGTGTACCAAATCAACTTCCGTGGCAATAGCGTCGTGGGCTAACACGCGCTTGCAGCGGACGCCGCTTCGCGTCGAGCGAGATCGTGCCTTTTTCAGCGTCAGTTTCTGCTACAATGGTGTTGCCATTTATTGGTGGCGGCGCCGCTAAAGCGCAACCCGTTGGGCGTATCTCCATCCACGCAACTGCTTCATGATCCGCGAGTCTTTTTGAGACAAATTCGTCAGCAGGAGCATCGCCGTGCGTTTCGCGCTCTTTTCTGATATCCACGGCAATTATACGGGCCTTACGGCTGTCCTCAATGCTCTTTCCGCATTGGGCGGAGCCGACGTCTTGATTGCCGCTGGCGACCACGTGACGGGCGAGTCTGGCGGCGATGATCTGATTGAGCTTCTTCTTGAGCACCACGTTCAGCTCGTCCGTGGTGATAGCGATACGCCCGACAAATTCAGTCGTCTGGCCGAGCAAGCTCGTCTGCATCCTGGACAGACACGAAACTCGCTTACCTATTATCAAGGGATCGTGGATTGGTTTGAGAATTCGCTTTCCAAAAACACACGTCATCTGCTTACAACATTGCCGTTCGAATTGACCTTCGATGTCACTCCCGAACAACGGTTGTACGTTTGCCATGCCTCACCGCGTGCAATTGACGATCCAATCTGTGCTGCGGGTACACCTGCCGACACGGTGCGACGCGCGTATAGCAGCGTGGACGCCAGCATTTATGCGTTCGGACATGCACACACATCCTACACTCGCTGGCTTGATGGGCGGCTCTACATGAATGTCGCGAGCGTCGGATTTCGGCACGATGGGCTCAGTCATTTCACCGTGCTCACCTATCGCGATGGGCATTGGATCAGCGAGCAACACGCAATCTCATATGATACAGAGGCAGAAGCAAAACGAGTTCTTCAACGCGGCGTCCCGCGGCCAGATCCGTAATGAACGCCAGACGACGGTGATGACGCCCAACACGCGCTTGCAGCGGACGCCGCTTCGCGTCGAGCGAGATCGGGCGTTTTTCAGCGCCAGTTTCTGCTACAATGTGGCTGCCATCAATCGGTGGCGGCGCCGCTAAAGCGCAACCCGTTGGGTGGCAGTTTATCACTCGCCGTACCTCTTGTCAGGCTGTCTGTACCCAACTCTGGTGCATCGACTCGTCACAGGTTTGCTAACCGTTTCATTATGAGAGTTCCTTTCCAAATGGCTATTACGCTTGTCGCTCCGTTGAGCATTGCGGAATGTAAACAGCGCATCACTCAAGGAATTGATCCCGAAAATCCATTTGAAAATTGGCTCAGTTCTCGGCCTATCCTCGGCCGCGTTTATGGCGATACCGTACGATTACAGTGCCGCCGCAAGTATCGTAATTCATTTGCCCCGATCTATTTTGGAGAACTTGAAGAGGCGAGTGGAAAGACATATATACACGGCCACTTCCGAATGCACTTTCTGGTGATCATTTTTCTCCTGTTCGTCGTTTGTATGCTCACAACAGCGTCTATTCTTTCAGGACAACTGGTTGTTTGCGGTATGTTTCTTCCATTGCTCGCTTTGATTGGAGCAGGCTATGGAATGGGAAAAGACGAAGAGAAAGCAATTATCCAATTTCTCCAAACAACGCTTGAAGCGGATATTGCCAAGGAACAAGTCAGTTCCTGAGCGAGCATCATTGAAAGGCGGTAGCAAACCTGCCACCCAACACGCGCTTGCAGCGGACGCCGCTTTGCGTCGAGCGAGATCGTGCGTTTTTCAAATGCTCGTATCTGCTACAATGTGGCAGCCATTTATCGGGGCGGCGCCGCTAAAGCGCAACCCGTTGGGCGCGTCTCGTTTCGCAGGTTGTCTCGATCTCAAACGGCGCTCTTTATCTTTTTGGCATACCAGCGCTGTGCAGCCACGAAGGAACAAATCGAGCGTGAGATAAAAGCTCGTTGTGCCGCGTGATACCGTCAACGCTTTCTCAACCCCGCGTGGAACAAGCGCTCGTTGTGCTGAAGTGGTTCCAATCAGCGTTTCGCGCATTTCAAGGTGATTCGAAAGCTCGTTCTGCCGCGTGGTTCCGTGCTATGCTTTCTCAACCCTACGTGGTACACATGCTCGTTGTGCTGAATGTAGTTCCGGTCAACGTGATTCCGCCCAGCGCAATTGCATGTGCCAGGTCAGCGTGATCGGCGTATGCCTCAACTTGGCGATTTATCAAGGCTCTCGCCCAACACGCGCTTGCAGCGGACGCCGCTTCGCGTCGAGCGAGATCGTGCGTTTTTCAATGCCAGCTTCTGCTACAATGTGGTTGCCATCAATCGGTGGCGGCGCCGCTAAAGCGCAACCCGTTGGGCGAGTCTTAGGCGAAAACGTGTCTCGATCTCGAACGGCGCTTTCTGTCTTTTTGGCATACCAAAGCAGTACAGTCACAAGAGAGCGAATCGAGCGTGGGATGAACGCCCGTTGTGCCGCGCGGTTCTGTGTCGCGCTTTCTCAACCCCGCGTGGTATGGGCGCTCGTTGTGCTGAATGTGGTTTCAGTCAACGATTTGCGCACCTGAACGTGATACGAAAGCTCGTTGTGCCGCGTGGTTCCGTGCTATGCTTTCTCAACCCTACGTGGTACACATGCTCGTTGTGCTGAATGTAGTTCCGGTCAACGTGATTCCGCCCAGCGCAATTGCATGTGCCAGGTCAGCGTGATCGGCG
>LJCR01002279.1 GCA_001399705.1 Kouleothrix aurantiaca | reverse complement strand
GCGGTGAATCATCCGGTCGTCGTTCGTCGGTGGTCGGTGGTCGCAACCCGCAACCCCGCGCCTAGCCGCACCCATACACCCAATCGGTCCAGCCGAGGTTTTTGCCGGGCCGCGCCGGCAGCTCCGCGCGGAACTGTTGCTGGTAGGCGTGGTTGACCACCCACGGCATCCACTCGTCGTCGCCGGCGGCCCACCAGCGCCCCTGCTCGCGATCCAGCTCATCCAGAAACTGCGTCGCCCGCAGCAGCGCCCGGTCCGACCAGTTCCAGGCGTCGTAGCCCGCGCGCGCGAGCAGTTCGGCCTGCACCAGTGCGCCTTCCATTGCGCCCCACGGGTAGTTGGTGCGCTTGGGCGGCCAGCGGTACGAGTCGCCGCGCCGCATGTCGTCGGGGATGGCGCCGTCGAGGCGGTGGCCGTCGCGCGATGCGCCGGGCGGGTTGATCCCCACCGGGTTGCCCGGGTCGGCCTGCCACGAAAGGTCGCCGTCGTAGATGAACTCGGCGTAGGCGGCGCGGTCGCCCAGCCAGCCGCGAAACACCTGCGCGGCGCGCTCAAGGTCGGCGCGGTCGCCCAGGTACAGGTCGGCGGCGATGCGCCCCGCGCCAGCGTGCGTGCCCCAGTTGTTCGGGCGCTGCTCGTGCGTGCTGATCAGCGTGCGCCCATCCAGCACCGTGAAGCGCACCGCATTCAGCCAGCCGCTGAACTGCTGCTCGCGTGCCGGGTCGTACCCGCGAAAGTCGATCAGGTCGGCGGCGAGCACATACGACACAAGATTGCGCCCAAGCGCCAGCGTGCGATCGCCCTGCTCGGTGCCAATCGCGGCCATAATGCCGTCGGCGGCCTTGGCACGGAAGCGCTCGTCGCCGGTGCGGGCATACACCAGCGCGGCGGCCAGCGTGTTCACATCGTGGTTGCTGTCCTGGTCGGAAATATCGGCCTTGCCGGGCTTGCCTTCGGCGGCGGCGCGAAGCTGCTCCCAGGCCGGGCCAGCCATCGGCAGCCGCGCCAGCTCGGCGCGCGAGGTCCGGATCCCGCCGCTCGGCGGCACGGGCGGGCCGCACACCGCCGCGCCAGTTTCGCGCCCAAGCAGGCCAAGCAGCACGTTGTAGGGCGGCTGATTCTCGGGGTGC
>LJCR01002278.1 GCA_001399705.1 Kouleothrix aurantiaca | reverse complement strand
GCCCATCCTCTCGGGCGCAGCCGATGTCGTGATTGGCGACCGCCAGGTCGGCAGCATCGAGCACTTTTCGCCGCTGAAAAAAGCTTTACAGCACGTGGGCAGTGGCGTGGTGCGCTGGGCCTCCGAAACCGATGTGCCCGACACCGTCAGCGGCTTTCGCGCGCTCTCGCGTGAGGCGGCGCTGCGCCTGTTCGTCACCACCGATTTTTCCTACACGGTCGAAAACCTCATCCAGGCCGGCAAGAAGGGCCTGACCGTCACGACCGTGCCGATTGCGATCAACATCGTCGACCGGCCATCGCGACTGCACCAGGGCAACTGGAATTTCATCAAGCGCCAGGCGTCGATCATCGCGCGCACCTACACCACCTACGAGCCGCTCAAAACCTTTTCGTACATTGCGGCGGCGTTTGCGGCGTTCGGCCTGATCGCGCTGGGGCGCGCCGCGTATGTGTTCATTGGGCGGCGGCTGCAGTGGTTCGAGCAATCGCTGTCGAACGACCAGGCGCTGCTGGTTGGCGCGATTCTGATGGTGCTGGCGGTGTTTATCTTCCTGATGGGCTTGCTGGCCGACCGCATTGGCGGCGTGCGGCGGCTGGATGAGGAGCAGCTCTACCGCCTGCGCGCGCGCGACGTGGCCGACGAGCAGTGGCGGCGCGAGCTGAACGCCCGCCTCGACACGCTCGAGCAGAAGGTCGAGAAGGCATCTGAGGATTCGTCGGTGCTGGGGCGGTAGGAACAGGGGTTTGCAAGTTTGAAAGTTTGAAAGTTGCAGGGTTGAATGCCGACTGCTAATTCAACATTCAGCACTCAACATTCAAACCTGTAAGCTGCAACCTTCAAACCCCGTCACGCTTCGCGCGGCGGCACCAGCTTCAACAGGGTTTCGAACTCGTCGTGGAAACCGGCGATAATCTGGTCGGGGTCGGGCACCAGGCCAGCGTCGGTGGCGACGCCCAGCAGCACGCGCCCGTTGTAGCTCAGGATGCTGACGCCCAGACCCAGCCGGCCCGACTGCGGCACCCAGAACATGATGTCGCGCAGCGGCACGCCCGCCATATACAGCGTCTCGCGCGGGCCCGGCACGTTGGTCATCACCGCGGTAGCCTTGCTGCCAAATACCGTTAGGC
>LJCR01002277.1 GCA_001399705.1 Kouleothrix aurantiaca | reverse complement strand
GTTCGGGCATTTGATCAGCACGGTGGCATGCTCGGGCGCGGCCGGCTGGCCGTTTTCGGCGGGCGGCAGAAAGCCAACCTGCAGCTTCTCCAGGCGCAGCACCATGTCGCCGCTGCGCACCTGGGTGTTCATGTTGATCGCGAGCTTCTTCTGCTGCTGCGGCGCGTCGATCCGGTTGTCGATCCACTGGCCGTTCGCGCCCTGGTAGCCATACTTCAGGCGGTTAAGAATCTTCTCGCGGCCGCGCGCCTCTTTGGTGCGCTGGCCGGCCTTGAAGCGGCGAATGAAGTCCTCGGTTTTGGCAATATAGTCCTGCTGGGCCTGAAACTGCTTGAGCTGCAGTTCGAGCTTTTCGGCCTTGAGCTCAAGGTATTTGTTGTAGGCGGCCGGGTAATCGCCGTCGACGCGGCCGTTGGCGATCTCAATCGTGCGGTTGGTGACCTTGTCGAGAAAGTAGCGGTCGTGCGAGATCACTATCAGCGTGCCGTCCCAATCTTTGAGAAAGCGCTCCAGCCACTCAAGCGCGGCCAGATCGAGGTGGTTAGTCGGCTCGTCGAGCAGCAGCAGATCAGGGTCGGCCAGCAGCGCCGCAGCGAGCGCGGCACGGGTTTTCTGGCCGCCGCTAAACTGCCCAACCGGCTGGTCGTACTGCGCAAGCGTGAAGCCCAGGCCCTGCAAGGTGCGGTCAATGCGGTATTCGATCTCGTAGCCGCCAGCATGCTCAAAGCGGTGCGTCAGCTCGCCATAGCGCTCCATGCGCTGCTCCCAGTCGGGCGCGTCGGTGTCGGCCAGGGTGTGCTCCAGGCCCGCGAAGCCGCCGATCGCATCATACGTTTCGCGGCGCAGCGCGTAGAACATGCCGTTGATGGTGATTGGGGCGCGCAGCATGGTGTAAGGCACGTAGGTCAGGAGGCTGTGGCTGTTCACAAAGTAGGCCACCAGCCGCGACCAGAAGGTGCCAAAGCTGGTGTAGAAGGGCAGCCCGAACACCAGCCCGGCGCGCGGCTCGGCCAGAAACGCCAGTGCGCGCTCCAGCCCGCCATCCGGCAGGCGCGTGTCGTCGTCGAGCACGCACAGCACGTCGCCGCGCGCCACCTGCGCGCCGGCCAGCAGCTTGATCAGCTTGGGAT
>LJCR01002275.1 GCA_001399705.1 Kouleothrix aurantiaca | reverse complement strand
GCGACGAGTTTGCCATGGGCTCATCAACCGAGCGCAGCGCCTTTTTCCCCACGCGCAACCCGTGGGATCTTGAGCGCGTGCCGGGCGGCTCCAGCGGTGGCTCGGCGGCGGCAGTGGCGGCCAGCGCCGCGCTTGGCTCGCTTGGCACCGACACGGGCGGCAGCATCCGCCAGCCCGCCTCGCTCTGCGGCGTCACCGGCCTGAAGCCAACCTATGGCCGCGTGTCGCGCTATGGCCTGGTGGCGTTCGGCTCGTCGCTCGACCAGATCGGCCCGTTCGCGTGGACGGCGCGTGACTGCGCGTTGATCCTGAGCGCAATCGCGGGTGCCGACCCGCGCGACTCGACTGCCGCGCCCCAGCCCGTGCCCGACTACGCCGCCGCGCTCAGTGGCGATGTGCGCGGGCTGCGCGTGGGCGTGCCGAAAGAGTATTTTGTGGATGGCATGGAGCCGGGCGTGGAGGCAGCGGTGCGCGGCGCGCTCGACGTGCTGCGCGACAATGGCGCCGAGCTGGTGGAAGTGTCGCTGCCGCACACCAAGTACGCCCTGCCGGTCTACTATATCATCGCCCCGGCCGAGGCCAGCGCCAACCTGGCGCGCTACGACGGCGTGCGCTATGGCGTGAAGCAGCCCGGCGACAGCTACTGGGACGAGCTGGAGCGCACGCGCGGCAGCGGCTTTGGCGCAGAGGTGCGCCGCCGCATCATGCTCGGCACCTACGCGCTTTCAGCGGGCTACTACGACGCCTACTACAAGCGCGCCCAGCAGGTACGCACGCTCATCCGCCGCGACTTCGAGCAGGCCTTCGCGCAGGTCGACATTCTGGCCGCGCCAACCGCGCCGACGGTGGCGTTCAAGATTGGCGCGAAAACCGACGACCCGCTGGCGATGTACCTCGAAGACGTCTGCACGCTGCCGATCAATCTCGCTGGCGTGCCGGGCCTGGTGGTGCCGTGCGGCTTTAGCGAAAACCTGCCGGTTGGCTTGCAGCTCATCGGCCGGCCCTTCGACGAAAGCACGCTGCTGCGCGTGGGCGACACCTACCAGCGCGTGACCGACTGGCACACGCGCCGGCCCGCGCTCACACCCGACGAGTAGGAGTTCCCAACCACGAAGGCACGAAGACACGAAGCG
>LJCR01002273.1 GCA_001399705.1 Kouleothrix aurantiaca | reverse complement strand
CACCGCCGCCGAGTCGGACACATCGCCGGGCAGGGCCAGGGCTGCGCGCCCGGTGGCGGTGATTTCGGCCTGCACCGCCGCCAGCCGCTCGGCGTCGCGCCCGGTAATGGCGACCGCCGCGCCAGCGCCGGCCAGCGCCAGCGCAATCGCCCGGCCAATGCCGCGCCCGCCGCCGGTGACAAGCGCGACTTTTCCTTCGAGCACAGTCATACTAGCGCTTCTCCTTCGCATTGCGCAGTCTACCGCAGGCGCTGCGCACGGTCAAGCGCAGGAACGACGGCAAGCGCGGCGCGAGCGTGGTACACTGCCCGCGATCCGATTTTGGGCGCAAAGGCAATGCTACACGACGACGTACTGATCTACATTCTGAACGGCAAGCCGCACCCGCTGGCCGCGCCGCTGGCCGAGTGGCTAAGCACCTCGCGGCGCTTTGCCGCCTTTGCCGACACCTTCCGCGACAAAATTCGCAAGAAGCTGCGCGCACCGCACGACGAGGCGAGCCTGCTCGACCTGCGGCTCGAGCTGGAAACGGCGTTTCTGCTGCTGCACGAGCGTGCGCTGAGCCTGGTGTACGAGCCGCAGCAGCCCGGCGGTGCGCGCGCGCCCGATTTCGCCGTTGCTTTTACCACAAGCATCACATTTATGGCCGAGGTGACGCGCCTGCGCGCCGCTGCCGAAACAAGCGCCGCACCGCCGCCCGAGCGCCTGGCCCGCAAGCCTTTTCTGGTGGTGCATGGCGTGCGCGACACCGTGCTGCCGATTCAGAATGGCCGCGCCAGCCGCGCCATCCTTGAGCGTTTGCCGGTCGACCTGACCTATAAGGAATACCCCATGGCCCACGAGGTCAGCTCGGAAAGTCTGCAGGATGTGACCAACTGGCTCAGCGCACGGCTCGACGAAGGCGCATCCTGACGGAACGCGGCCCGGCGCGCCGCTGCGCCATTTCTTCCCCACACAACGGCGTGTGGCTCCCTCGCTCCCACAGCCCCGCACTTCGCGCTATAATATGCGCGAAACCGCCGACCCCACAGCTATGACAGCACACGACCAGATTTTCCAGCAATGGCGCGCCTTTACCGAAAGCGGCGCGTGTGACGAAACGGTGATTGCGCCGCCCATTGTTCCCTCGTGGC
>LJCR01002274.1 GCA_001399705.1 Kouleothrix aurantiaca | reverse complement strand
CACGATCACCGCGTCGACAGCCAGGCCGGCCAGACGCTCGATATGCGCCAGCTGGCCCACCCCGCCCGAAGCAATGATCGCCGGGCCGCCGGGCCGCACCAGCGCGCCAATCGCGCCGAAGTTTGGCTCGGAAAGCGTGCCGTCGCGCGCAATGTCGGTGTAGATAATGTGGCGCACGCCCAGCGCCGCCATGTGATCGACCAGCGCGGTGGCCGTCACCTGCGACTGGGTGGTCCAGCCGTCGGTCGCCACAATGCCGTCGCGCGCATCTACGCCGATGGCGATCTCGTCGCCGTAGCGCTCGACCAGTCGCGCGATCAGCTCGGGCTGCTCAACTGCGGCGGTGCCCAGCACCACGCGCGCAACGCCCAGGCCCAGCGCGGCCAGCACGGCCTTTTCGTCGCGCAGGCCGCCGCCGATCTGGATGGGCACCGGCACCGACTGCACAATCGAAAAGATCACGTCGGTGTTGACCGGGTGGCCTTCGCGCGCGCCATCGAGATCCACCACGTGGATCATCTGCGCGCCCTGATCGGCCCAGCGCCTGGCGACTGCGGCCGGGTCGTTGTCGTACACCGTCATGCGCGCGAAATCGCCCTGGTAGAGCCGCACGCACTTCCCATCTTTGATGTCAATGGCAGGAATAATATTCATTGGCAGCACTCACATGGTGGGCTGCGGGCCATCAACAAACGGCGCTGCGGGTTTGTGCCGCACCATGGATGCTGACTGGCTGCGTGCCCAGGTTACAAAGTTGGTTAGCAATTGCAGGCCCCAACGCCCGCTTTTTTCGGGGTGAAATTGCACCGCAGCCAGGTTTTCGCGCAGCAATGCGCTGGGGAAAGGGAGGCCGTAGTCGGTCCTCGCCGCTACCATGCCAGGGTCGGTGAGGTCGCAGTAGTAGGAGTGCACAAAATAGAAATCGCTGTGGTCGGGAATGCCGTTGAAGAGCGGGTGCGCGCCGAAGCCCGGCCCAAAGGCCAGCTGGTTCCAGCCGATCTGTGGCACTTTCTGCCCATCGGGCAGGCGCCGCACGCTGCCGCCCACCACGCCCAGGCAGGGGTGCGGGCCAAACTCTTCGCTGGTGTCGCACAGCACCTGCATGCCGACGCAGATGCCCAGAAAGGGCTTGT
>LJCR01002272.1 GCA_001399705.1 Kouleothrix aurantiaca | reverse complement strand
AGCGCGGCAATGCCGTCAGCGACGACGTGCTGCTGCTGATGGTCAACTCGCACGACAGCACAGTGCCGTTCCGGCTGCCGGGCGGCACCAAAACCAAGTGGGAGCTTCTGCTCGACACGGCCCAGCCCGATGCGAACGGGCCAAGCGCTGTGATGGGCCGGGCCTACAAGCTTGTCGCCCGCTCGCTGGTGCTGCTGCGGCAGAAGCCGAGCTAGCGAAGCAGAGCTGGAAATCATGTGCCACGAAGACTCAAAGACTCGAAGGCAAAAAAATCAGCTTTGAGTCTTCGAGTCTTTGTGGCAAAACAACAATTTTTTAATTTCGCCGCAGCCCTGCTGACTTCTGAATCCTGACTTCTGACTCCTGCATGAACACCCGCCGCCCCTACATTCTCGCCGCGCTGCTGGTGATCGCCGCTGGCGTGCTTTCGCGCGTGGCGCACACCGGCATCGTTCTGCTCGACAAATATGCCGGCGATGCGCTGTATGCCGTGCTGCTCTACCTGCTGCTGCGCGCGGCCTGGCCGCGCTGGCGGGCGCACCACACCGCGCTGATTTCGCTTATACTCATGGCCGGGATCGAAACATTTCAGATCACCGGCATCCCGGCGGCGATGGCGCGCAGTGGCAAGCTGCTGCTGAAAATCGCCGCGATTGTGCTTGGCACCGGCTTCTCCTGGCGCGACATGCTGGCCTATGCGGTGGGCATCGGCGCAGTCTGGCTGCTTGACGTGGCGCTCGCGCGCCGCCGGGCGGGGTGGAAAGAGGAATAACCCTATGGCAACGCAAAAATCGTGGGAACTACAGATCGGCGCGCAGCCGGCCGACGGCGGAATCTACTTCCGCGTCTGGGCCGCAAATGCCCGCCATGTCGAAGTTGTGCTGTATGACGATGAGTATGAAAGCGGCCTCGTGCCGCTCGAACCGCAGGGCGATGGTTACTTCGCCAGCTTTGTGCCGCACATCGCCCCCGACACGCGCTATATGTATCGCATCGACGGCGGCGCGCCGCGGCCCGACCCGGTCTCGCGCTACCAGCCCGACGGCGTGCACGGCGCGTCGCAGGCGGCCGACCCGGGCAACCTTGGGCGCATGGCGCACCAGGCCGAGCAGCAGGACCCCGATCTGTTCGAC
>LJCR01002276.1 GCA_001399705.1 Kouleothrix aurantiaca | reverse complement strand
GTTGGAAACCAGGCGCTCGCCATAGGTGCACATGCCGCGCTCCTGACGCCACGCGCCCGGCGCCGGCCCGGCCTCGAAGGTGTCGGGCACCACCAGGTCGCGCAATCGGGCGACCGCGCCGCGCTGGCTTTGCTGGCTGGCGAGGTCGGTCAGGGCAGCCTTTGGCTCGATCTGCCAGCCCAGCGAATTCTGCAGCGCGGCCAGGTGCTGCGCGATCCAGATATACAGGTCGGTTTCGGTGTGGCCGGGGAACTCGTGCAGCGCGCCCTGCTCGCGGATGGTCTGCACCACCGGCAGGTAGACCGTGTCGTACCAGCGAGTGGCGGCGGCGGCCATGTCGGCGGGCTGGCCGGCGGCGCCGGGCGCGCCACGCTGGGCTACGATCTGGTCGAGCAGAAAGCCATACTGGCCGGGCGCGGTCACGCTCAGGTCGGCCTCGGGGCGCAGCTCGCCCAGCCGGGTTGAATCGAGGAAGTCGGCATACTCGGCCTTGCTAATCAGCGCGTCGGGCGAGTCGCCGGGGGTGAAGGGCACGCGCGTGCGCACCTCGGTTACATAGGCCTGAATGTGCGTCGCGCCGGTTTCGCGCGCCACCGAGACGCGATGGTTGCCGTCGATCACAAAATACGCATCGCCGATCTGGTAGACATCGATCGGCGGCACGCCGTGGCCGGATTCGATGGCGCGGCGCACGCCAACCCAGCGCGGGGCGTCGCTGTCCTTGCGCGGCAGAAAATCGCGCGTGAAGTCGCCGTAGCGCCCCACGCTGCCAACAATCGCGTCAACCGGAATATCATGCAGCTCGCGGCGACCGCTCGGGTGGGCGCGCAGCTTCTGGCGCACATCTTCGTACGACAACAGGTCGGATGGCTGGCCGGTGACGCGCGCGATCAGCTCGCGCATGGCGGCGCGGCGGCGCGCACGCTTGAAATCTTCAACCGCTGCCGTGATCGGGATCATGCTCTCGGTCACTCACACTCTTCCTGGCGCGCGCGCGCCTGCCCTGCCGCAACGCCCACGCCCGCCGGTGGCCGGTTATCGTTCGCGGCTATTGTACCGCGTTTAGGCACAAGTATTGCATCAATACTGAGCATCGGCCACGATACTTTGCCCGTATAATGGATGATTGCATG
>LJCR01002271.1 GCA_001399705.1 Kouleothrix aurantiaca | reverse complement strand
CCACAAACGTGCCCGGCACCGGCGGCGCGCTGATCCAGCCGCCATCGTGCTCGACCTGCAAGCCTTCCTGCGTCTCCTGCAGCAGAATCGTCACAAAGCCGCCGTCCTTGTGCGCGCCCACGCCCTGGTCGCCCTCGGTCTGGTCGCGGCCGGGGTAGCGAATGATCTTCATCAGGTAGTGTGGCTCGGGCGTGTAGATCTGCTCGAACACATCCTCGGGCTGGCCGAGCGCAACAGCAAACAGCTTGATCATGCGGATCGCCAGATCGCTCACGGCGGCCTGGTAGCGCAGCAGCGTCTCGCGCAGCTCGGGCAGGGCGGCGGGCCACTGGTTCGGGCCGCGCAATCGCGCCCAGGCTGGCGCGTTCGGGTTGTGCGGCAGGGCCTCGCGCTCGGCGCCAATATCGAGCTGCTCGCGCCAGTCGCGCTGGCCGCGCGTCATTTCCATGCCCTTGCGGTTGTAGCCGCGAAAGTGCGGCGAGTTGACCATCTCAATCGCCAGCTTATCGGCTTCGGGCAGCGCGAAAAAGCGCCGCGAGAGGGCCAGCGTCTGGTCGATCAGCGCCTGCTCGACGCCGTGGGTCACGTCGAGCGTGTTGGCCCATGGGAACTTCGCCACCACCAGCATCAGGCCCGGCCCGTCGTTGATCACGGCGTCGCCGAACAGCGGCCAGGTGCCATCCTTGATCTCGGCTACATCGCTCAGGCGCAGCGGCGTGCCGTCGGGCTTCTTGCGCTCGCCGATTGGTACCGGCGCTAAGTCCTTCGCCGATTTGATCGACGAGACCGGCTGGATGTTGAGGCGCTGGTTGGGCGTATCGATAAATCCGCCGGTGCCGATCACCGAGCCGTTGGAAAACTGCAGCAGCCCCACGTCGAGCGCGTTTGAGGTCGTTTCCATCACCTCGTCGAGCGACACGTCGTAGGATTTCATTTTGTCCGGGTCGGCCAGTACCTGCGGAATCTTGATCCGCTCGCCCCAGATCATCACGTTTGCCACGCCCGGCACGCGCAGCAGGCGCGCGCGAATCGTCCAGTAGGCGATCATCGACATGTCGGTCAGCGGCACGCTCTTCGACGACAGGCCGATCTTCATCACGCGCCCAACGCTCGGCACCGGCGGCATCACCACGGG
>LJCR01002270.1 GCA_001399705.1 Kouleothrix aurantiaca | reverse complement strand
GATGGCCGGCAGGTGACCGGCTACCGCGTGAGCAACACCGTGACCGTCACGATCCGCAACCTCGACAGCGCGGGCGCGCTGCTCGACCAGGTGGTGCAGGCCGGCGCGAACAGCATCTATGGCATCAATTTCAGCGTGGCCGACACCAATGCGCTGATGGAGCAGGCCCGCAAGGCTGCCGTGGCCGACGCCAAGGCGCGTGCCGGCCAGCTTGCTGCGGCGGGCGGCGCGACGGTGGGCGATGTGCTGGTGATCAGCGAGAACGTGAGCGCGCCGCCGGTGCCCATGCCGATGATGGATCGCGCGGCGGCGGCGGAGGGTGGGGCGGCGGTGCCGGTGCAGGCCGGCGAGCAGACCCTGAGCGTGGACGTGCAGGCGACCTTTGCGCTGCGCTAGTTCACAGTGCGAAAAGCGAACAGGGGGTGCAGCCACGCGCTGCACCCCCTGTTTGTTTGAAAAAGCTACCGTGGGCGCTTGCCGGGTTCGCGCAGCTGATTCCTGCGCCCGCGCTGGAAATGCGCCAGCGCCTCGCGCACATGGCGTGCCAGCGCCGCCCCGGCCGCGCCAACCCGCGCGGGCCCGAATGCGGCCAGCAGCAGCGCCAGCACAATAAGCGTAAATGGGATCAGCGGGCTGTTCATCGCATCCATCCTGCGAGCGCCGTCGAACGGCGGGGATTGATATGAACCATGCCACTCTAGCCGCGAAACCTGAAGACCAGATGAATCTGAGCTAACATTTCGCTCAACACGGCAACTTTACGATTTTGGCATTCTGCGCTACGATCGGCACTATGCTGACCGAACAAACCGATCAAACCCAACCCACCAGCGCCCCGCCCGGCCTTGCCACGGCCGCGTGGGCGGTATTCCGCAAAGATCTGCGCGCCGAGCTGCGCACACGATACGCGCTCAACGCCGTGGCGCTGTTTGCCGTCAGCACGGTGGTGGCGCTGAGCCTGGGTCTCGGCCCGCTCACCCGCAGCGCCGACCTGCCGCTGATCCACGCGGCGCTCTTGTGGGTGGCGATCTTGTTTGCGGCCTTTACCGGGCTGGCGCGCGCCTTTGTGCAGGAAGAAGAAGCGCGCACCGCCGCCGCGCTGCGCCTGGCCGCGCCGCCGCTGGCCGTCTACCTC
>LJCR01000227.1 GCA_001399705.1 Kouleothrix aurantiaca | reverse complement strand
GTATACTGGTGTCCGCCCAACCGGACCCACATAGCCGCTACCCGGCCCCGAAAGGATCGCACGTGAGCCAACCCGACGAAGTACTGCCCTCTTCCGTACAGCCGCTGGTTCGGCTGCCCAGCGGGGTGCAGGGTCTCGACCGAGTGCTGAATGGCGGGCTGTTTCGTGGTGGCATGTATATGATAATGGGGGCGCCAGGCACCGGGAAAACTGTTCTGGCCAATCAGATCTGCTTCAGCCACATTGCCGAAGGCGGCCGTGCCATCTATGTCACGCTCCTGACGGAATCGCACACCCGCTTGCTGGCGCACCTGCACGCCTTTAGCTTCTTCGATCAGGCAGCAGTTGGCGATACCATCCTGTTCTTCAGCGGGTATAGCGTGTTTGTGCAAGAAGGCATCGATGGCCTGTACACCATGCTGCGGCAAACCATGCGCAACCACCACGCGTCGCTGCTCGTGCTCGATGGCCTGGATACTGTGCTGATGGGTGGTGCAACCGAGCTGAGCTTTAAAGCATTTCTGCAGCGCGTGCAAACGATTGGTGAACTCCAGCAATGCACCACGCTGCTGATCTCACACCAGCTCACGCGCGAATCGTCCTCCGAGCAGATGATGGCCGACGGCCTGCTGGAGCTTACGCACTTTCACATTGGCCTGCGCATGGCCCGCAAGCTCGAAGTCTGGAAGCTGCGCGGCAGCGCATATATTGAAGGCCGCCACCCGTGCATCATCAGCGACAGTGGGCTGATCGTCTATCCGCGCACCGAATCGCTGCTCAAGCAAACCGACACGCCCGACGTTGTGCCGGTGGGTATGGTCGAATTTGGCATCCCTAAGCTTGATGCAATGCTTGGCGGCGGGCAGCCCGCTGCGTCGATCAGCATGTTGTTTGGTGGCCCAGGCACCGGCAAAACCATCCTTGGCCTGCACTTTCTGGCGGCCGGCCTGGCGAAAGGCGAACCCTGCCTGTATTTCGGGTTTCAAGAAACACCGTCGCGGCTCATCAATAAGGCCGCGCGCCTGGGCATGAACTTCAACAGCGAAGAAGCCAGTCGCTTGCTCACCTTTCGCTGGCACTCACCGGCTGAAAATATCCCCGAGGCGCTGGTCAGCGAAATGCTCGATATCATCGACAGCCAGGGTATTCAGCGCCTGTTCATCGATGGGCTGGACGACATTCTGGCTATGTTATTTGACCCCGACCGTGTGCACGGCTTCTTTGCCGTGGTGGCAAATGTGCTTCGGCAGCGGGGCATTACAACTGTGTTCGCCATGGAAATGCGCAGCGCCGCCCCTGGGTCTGGGGCGATTCCACGCATTGGAGTCTCGGAAACGACCGACAACATTATCTGCCTGCGCTCGCACGAGCAAGACGCCCAGCTGGTGCGCTCGCTCTCGATCCTGAAAATGCGCGACGTTGGCTATGATCCGATTACGCGCCCATTTGAAATCGCTACCGACCAAGGCATTATTATTGCTGATACGCCTTTGCGCGCTGGATCAGCCCCGAATGCATCTACAACGGTAGCCGAAATACAGGCAGAGACACATGACCCCTAAGCTTGGGCAAGCCACGATTCTTGTTGTCGATGATGAACAAGCCATTGTGACATTGCTTGTCGATATCCTGACCGATGCAGGCTACCGGGTGATTACCGCGCGGAATGGCCGCGAAGCGCTTGCGTGCCTGGATCGTGAACGCGCTGACCTCATCCTTTCGGACGTGATGATGCCGGTAATGGATGGCCTTGCGCTGTTCCAGACGGTGCAGGCCTCGCCGGCCCTGCAATCCATCCCCATTATTCTCATGAGCGCAGTCGCATCGTTCAACTCGCAAATTCGCGAACATAGCAATACGCAGCTGATCACAAAACCCTTTGATCTCGATATGCTGCTTGCAACCGTTGATAGCTACCTGGCCTAGCGGCGGCAAATCGAGCCCACTGCCCCTCTGACTGGCACCCTTTAACCATAGCGATGTTATGCGGAAGCGCCAACCGAATCACAAGTTTCGCCACCGCCGCCTCATGCAGCCGGCGCGCTCGCAGGTGCCGCAGATCTTTCGTGCGATCTGGGAGCATTCTGCCGATGCCATGGTTCTTTCCGACGATGCTGGTACGGTGGTAAGCGCCAACCCGGCATATCTTGCGTTGCACGGTTTCCCTGCCGAGGAAGTGATTGGCAAGCACTTCACCGTTATCTATCCCCCCGAACGGCGGGCCACTGCCCAGCAGCGCTATGCGGAAATTTTCCGCACCCTCAGCCTGCAACCACGATTTGAAGCCCAGGTACAGCACAAAGACGGCAGCCTTCACTATGTGGAATCAAACGCCACGTTTATCTACGAGCATGGCCGCCCGGTTGCGATTCTCTCGATCACCCGCGATATCACCGAAAAAAAGGCGCTTGAGCTTGCCTACGCCGATATGCTCGCGCGCGAGCAGCATGCGCTGGCCGAGGCAAAGCGCGCGGTCAGCGTGCGCGACAACTTCCTTTCCATTGCTTCGCACGAGCTGCGCGGCCAGCTGACCATCCTGAGCGGGAATGCCCAGCTGCTTCACCGGCGGCTCAGCGCGCGCGACCTTGCGCCAGCCGAAGCGCAGCTGCTGAAGATGGTAATTGACCAGGCAAGCTACCTGACCGAAGCGCTCGACGAGCTGTTCGATCTGTCGCTGATCGAGCAGGGCCGCATTTCGCTCAATCGCATGGAGATCGACATTGACATTCTGCTGCGCCAGATCGTTGCGCGAATATCGCCCACGCTGACGCAGCACACCCTGATCTATGAAGCGCCAAAAGAGACGCTGACGATTGAAGGCGACCCGATGCGGCTTGAGCAGGTATTCCAGAATCTTATTCAGAACGCTGTGAAATACAGCCCACACGGCGGGCGCATTCTTGTCTGTGTCGAGCGGCAGGAGCAGCGCGCTCTGATCACCGTTGTCGACGAGGGCATTGGGATACCAGCTTCTGCGCTTCCCCATTTATTCAACCAGTTCTTCCGCGCAGCAAATACAAGCCAGCAGAATATTCGCGGCAGCGGTATCGGCCTGTATGTGGCGAAGGAAATCGTTGCGTCGCATAACGGCTTCATTCGCGCCGCAAGCGTGGAAGGGCAAAGCAGCACCTTCACTGTTGAGCTGCCGCTGATCGCGAGTGGCAGCGCGGTGGAATAGCGCCCGCATCTTTGGTTTGCACCTTTGTCCCCGCACATTGTCTGGCATTGTCTCTCGGCGGGCAGCGGGCCGGGTGGTACAATGCGCTTTTCTGCCGGGAGAACATCGATGCGAAATCTGGGCGTGCTGGTGCTGCTGGGCGCGGTGTGGGGCGCTTCGTTTCTGTTCATTAAAATAGGAGTGAGCGAGCTGGCGCCGGTTTCGCTGGTGGCCCTGCGCGTTGGTACGGCGGCGCTGCTGCTGCTTGGCATCCTGTTTGCCCGCGGCCTGCGCCTGCCGCGCAGCTGGCGGCTGTGGGGCCATTTTGCCTTCACCGGCTTGGTTGGCCTGGTGGTGCCGTACATGCTCATCACCTGGGGCGAGCAGTCGATCCCTAGCGGCATGGCGGCCATCCTCAACGCCACTACGCCGCTGTTCACGCTGCTGCTGGCCTATGTCTGGACGCGCGAAGAAGCGCTTTCCGGGCTGCGCCTGCTGGGTGTGGCGATTGGCTTTGCGGGCGTGGTGGTGGCCGTGGGCGGCTCGCGGCGCTTGCTCGCCAGCGCGGCTACCTACGCCGACGAGATCAATATCTTCAGCGAGCCGGCTATGTTCGAGCAGGCCCGCGCGGCGCTGCAGGCGGCCGGCCGCGATGTGCCGATCTCGGTCTACCTGCACTGGTACCCCTGGCCAGCCGACCCGCGCGCTGAGCTGGCGCGCTGGGCCGCGCTTGGCGCGAGCCGCGTATTCGTCAGCATGGGCTACGACCTCGATCTGGCGGCGCGCACGGCTGAGCTGGCGAGCTACCAGGCGTAAGCCGCGCGAGCGCAGGTGAGTTGGGCCACAGAGCGCGCTGAGTTTCTTTTCTTGCTCGGCTCTCTCTGTGGCTCGATCGTTTCCCCGCGCGAGTGATTGCGCCGCACGTGTACCTCGTGCTCTAAAATCGCGCTTTGCAGCGTTCACTTCTATGATCCAGCCTGCAAACAAGCGAAGGAGGTGCAAGGATGCGCGTGATATTGAGCGCTGCCGCGCTGCTGGGCGTGCTGCTTGCCACGGGCGCGCTGCTGCCGCAGCCGGTGAGCGTTGCTTCCACCATCCAGCTCACCGCAACACCACCACTGCCAAGCGGCGCGGCGTTTGTGCCGATGGCGCAAACGGGCCTGATGAAGCCCGCCACCGGCAGTATCTTCGTCCAGCCGCGCTGGGCAGCCACCGAGCGCCGCCCGGTGGCCTATCTTGTGGTGCTGGATGCTGGCGCGGCCATGAGCTACAACTTCGCTGGCTATGGCACGCGCAATGATGCCGATCGGCGCTGCGAAGCCTACCCGCCCGAAACAAGCACCAGCGACCCTGGCTGTGATGGTGGCGTGAGCAGCGCGTGGAAGGTGCCGAGCGAGCGGCGCGTGTATGTGCTGAAGCAGGCGCTGATTACCTTTATTGATCAGCTCGGGCCAAATGACCCGATGCGCATCATTGCATTTGCGGGCGGGCTGAGTGGGCACGTGGCGGCCAGCAGTGGTTGGAGTACCGATAAGGCGGTTTTGAAGCAAATGGCCCTCGACGCAGGCGCGCTGGAGAATGATCCCTACCGCACAAGCGGCGCAACCACGGCAGCCGAGGGTATGCAGGCGGCGCGCACGGTGCTCGCGGAGTCGCCGCCGCCGGCCACCCCAAATGGTGAAGCCTACCGTACACAGGTGATCTACATCACCGACAGCATTCCCAACATATTTCTTGACGGCACGCACAACGATGCGCTCGATATCTGCCCGCAGCACGCGATCTGGCCCCCCGCCGATTACTACCCCGAATGCCAGCTTGGAAGCACTGCCGATCAGCGCTTACGCCCGCTTGCCGCGCTGATCGATC
>LJCR01002269.1 GCA_001399705.1 Kouleothrix aurantiaca | reverse complement strand
GCTGCTGGCGTATCTGCGCGAGCGGCGCATCCTGCTGATCCTCGACAACCTCGAACACCTGCTCGACGCTGCCGGAACAACGCCTGATGTGCTCGCGGGCATCCTGCACAACGCGCACAGCGCGGTGCAGCAAGTGATTGTTTTAACGGTGCTCGAGCAGATCCAGGGTCCGCTCGCCGACCTCGACGCGCCGCGCTCGGCATCAGTAGATGGAGCATAGCAATGGCCTATCTGCCAAAGGAGACCACCCGCGACCAAATCCTGGCCGCCCTAGCGCTGTTCGACCGGGATCTGCGCCCAACACCGAAGTGGAACGGCTGGGAGCAGAGGAAAGCGCAGAAGTTCGCCATCGAGCATGAGCACAAGGCGTACCCGCCCAAGCAGATTATTTCGCTGGCCACTGGCGCGGCCGTGAACAGCTTCTCAGGCGGCGACGAGAGCAACCGCTGGCTGAAAGCGCGCGGCTTCACCATCGTCGAGCTGACCCACGGCAATGCGTGAGGAAATCACCGCCCCGAGCTGGGCAATCTATGAGCAGGCCTCCGCGCACATCAACGCGGAGGCCTTGTCGAGCGCCGAATACCAGAAGCGCGAGGCCACCATCCCGGCCATCTTCCGCATCGGCAAGCGCGTGTTCGTCACAACCGGCGCCTGGTGGAGCGGTGATGACGTGCGCGAGATCTCCATCGCCGAGGTGCACGAGGCACAGCCGCACGAGCAGGACGATCGCACCCCAGGCCGGCCGCCGGATCGGTTCTACCACGGCCGGGTATTCAAGTGCGATCAGCGCCGCTGGCTGATCATTGGGTCATGTACGCTGCTGCCGCCCACAGAGCCGCGGCCGCAGCGACTAGAACAGGAGAGTTTGTTTTGAAGCGAATAAACGTTAGTTTCGACCTGACCGGCTCGTTCAGCGAGCTGACCGACCAGGTGCGAGCGCTGGCCGAGCAGCACGGTTTGGAGTGCAGCGGATCGGGCGCCGGCTTCGGTCGCCGTGACATCGACGTTGAGGGCACGACGGAGCAGTTGGAGGCCTTCACGGAGGCGGTGCGGGCGCTGCCCGCGCTGGCCGACTTGGATCTGGAGGTGACTGAGCCGGACGACATCGAGGAAGACAGCGAGGAGGAGTAAACGCA
>LJCR01002264.1 GCA_001399705.1 Kouleothrix aurantiaca | reverse complement strand
CGCCCACGCGCTCCTGAAATGCGTCGAGATCTTCGCCAATCAGCCCCTGGCAGACTGCGGCCTTGTCGGCGAAGTGGCGGTAGAGCGTGCCCTGGCCCACGCCGGCTTCGCGCGCAATCTCGGCCATGCTCGTCGCCTCAACGCCTTGCTCGGCAAACAAGCGCTTGGCGACCGCCAGCAGCGCCTCGCGGTTTTCGCGCGCGTCGCGGCGCTGTGGGCGGCCGGCTTCTTCGCCGGTGAGCGTGGCTTCTTCCATAAGCGTTCTCCAGTGTGGATAATCCACAGAATGAGATAATTTACAGATTTCACAGATGACGCAGATTATTCCGAATACCAATTTCCGCGGCTCTCGTCTCGTGCCTCCCTGCCTCGTGTCCTGCCGTCGGTTCCCGGTTCTGCGGTTCGCGGGTTGCAGACTCAACCCCAAAACCCCCAACCCTAAACCCTCATGCGGTTCTCGGTTCTAAAATTCTCGTTGACAAACGGACAGTTGTCCGATATACTCCGCGATGCGGACAGTTGTCCGCTTGCATTATACCCGAACTTTGGAAAGAGCAACTATGCGCGCGACCCGAACGCTTCTTCGCTACCTGGCGCCGTACTGGCGCTCGGCCCTGCTGGCGCCGCTGCTGATGGCGCTTGAAGTGGGCATGGATCTTCTGCAGCCGCGCTTTGTGCAGCGGATTGTCGATCAGGGCATTCTGGCGGGCGATCAGACTGTGGTGACGCAAACCGCCCTGCTGATGGTTGGCGTGGCGGTGATTGGCCTGATCGGCGGCGTGGGCTGTGGCGTGTTCACCGTGCTGGCGAGCATGCGCTTCGGCGCAGATGTGCGCAGCGCGCTGTTTCGCAAAGTGCAGTCGCTCTCGTTCGGCAACCTCGACAAACTCGAAACCGGCGGCCTGATCACCCGGCTGACCAACGACGTCACGCAGGTGCAGGAAATGGTGATGATGGTGCTGCGCATTGGCGTGCGCGTGCCGCTGCTGCTGGTGGGCAGCCTGATCCTTGCGATCATCACCAGCCCGCGTCTCGCGCTGATCTTCCTGGTGCTGGTGCCGGTGATCCTGGGCGCGCTGATCTGGGTCATTCGCAAAACTTTTCCGATGTTCAGCGAAGTGCAGCGCGGGCTGGATG
>LJCR01002263.1 GCA_001399705.1 Kouleothrix aurantiaca | reverse complement strand
GTGGCGCACATGCTACACCATTATTGGCGCTGCGCGATTGACAGGCAGCGCGGGCGGTGGTAGACTAGCGCTGTTCACGTAATAAAACCGAGTTTCTTCTAATGAAACTAACCGAAACGACAATGAGGTCGCGGTATACAATTGAGGCGCTGGCGCGCGGCCTTGAGGTGCTTTCGCTCTTCACGGCGGCGCGGCCGGCGCTTTCGTTTCAAGAGATTGTCGATCAGCTCGGGCTGGCGAAAAGCACCGCCTTTCGCATTCTCGCCACACTTGAGCAGCTTGGCTACCTCGAGCAGGATGCCGCGACGCGCCGCTACCGGCCGGGCCTCCATGTCTTCCAGCTTGGTTTCGCCGCGCTGGCAGGCCTCGATTTGCAGCAGCTCGCGCGCCCGTTTCTTGAGCAGCTTGCGCACGAGCTGGGCGAAACCGTGAGCATGGCCGTGCTCGACGATCTCGACATCATCTACATCGACCGCATCCGCAACCGCGCGATCGTTGGCATGGTGCTGGGCATTGGCTCGCGCCTGCCGGCGCACTCGGCCTCGCTGGGCAAGGTGCTGCTGGCCGACCTGCCCGAAGCTGAATTGCTGGCGCGGCTCGAGCGCGCCGAGCTGGCCCGCCTGACCGAGCACACGCTGGCCGACCGCGCCGCGCTCCTCCATGAGCTGGCGGCGATTCGCCAGCAGGGCTTTGCGCTCAGCAACCAGGAGCTGGCGATTGGCCTGCGCGGCGCGGCGGCCCCGGTGCGCGACCGCACGCAGCGCGCCGTTGCGGCGATCAATGTTTCTGGCCCGGTCAGCAGCATCAGTGCCGAGCGGCTGGCGAACGACCTCGCGCCGGCAGTGGTCGCCACGGCGGGGCGCATCTCGCGGGCGCTGGGCTACGCGCCGGGGTAAAAGACGAAGAACCGAGAACCGCGGAACCGCGGAACCGAAGAACCGAAGAACCGAAGAACCACAGAACCGCGGAACCGCGGAACCAAGAACCGAGAACCAAGAACCTGCTAACTTTCCAACCTAGAACTGGCAACCTGCAACATTCCAACCTGTAACTTGCAACCTAGAATCTGCAACCTGCCAACCTGCAACCTGCAAACCCAAGAGGAGGCCGTATGGACTTTACCGCAAACTACGACAT
>LJCR01002267.1 GCA_001399705.1 Kouleothrix aurantiaca | reverse complement strand
GATTATGACTGCGTACTGAAAAATCATTTACTTAATCATTCAGGCAGAATTTCAGATTACTTTTTTGAAATATTATCACCATATTTCAAGCATTACACGTATAATAAATGAAAAATGCGTCCTGTCACTAAATTTACAGTACAGCAATAAATTATTTGCGTCCAACTATAAACTGCTGACCATCGCCAGGAGCATCAGTTGCAGCCAGAAGCCGCGTTCTGCATCCATAGATACAGCGCTCCTACACATTTTCCAGAATCAGCCGCCGCGCCAGCTTCTCGGGCAGCACCGCCAGCAGGATGCCCAGCGCTGCCGCGAGCGCCCACGCCGAAGGTGCATCGCCGACGAGCCGCCCCAGGATGGGCTGCATCCCCAATGCGCTAGTCACCGCGTCCAAACTGAGCACCACGCCCCAGATCAGGCGGCTGCTGCGCCCGCTCGCCCGCGCCGGGTCAAAGCCGGTTTCGAGCAGCGTAACGCCGAGCGGCAGCGCCCACGCCAGCAAGGTGCTCGGCCAGCGTGCATTCAGCGCCTCGGCGCTCAGGCGCTCGGCGGCCGGCCCGATCTGCAGCAGCATGTGTACAGGTGCCAGGCCGGTTGCGGCCAGGCCGACGCCCAATGTCGCCAGTGCGCGCAGCGTGAAGTAGCTGCCAATCAGCCAGATCAGCGCGCAGCCGGCCAGGCCGATTGCGGTGGCCGCCAACTGGACGCCCCGGTCGTAGCGCGTGCTGCGCGACCGCCGTGGTCGGGCGGCTGACCGCACTTCAGTCGCACTGCGCGCGGGTGGTGCGCCCAGCAAGTGCGCCAGCAGCGCCGCACGGTCGCCGGTGGCGGGTGCGGGTATGGGTTCGGCCGCAGGCGGTGCAGCTTTTTGCAGCAGTGGCATCAGGGTTCTCCTGGCTTGTGTGAGTCGTCGTCTGTGTGCGCGGGCGCATCATCCCAGACCAGCGCGCGCCAATTCGGTGGAATGATGCCGTCGCGCAGGGCTTGGGCAACCATGCCCTGGTGGGTGTGGTCGGCGCGCAGCACGTGGCAGCGGCGGCAGGGCGTGCGCAGGTTGCTCAGCTCATTGGTGCCGCCGCGCGCGAGTGGAATACGGTGGTCGATGTGCACCACGTCGAGCGCGAGTGGCGGCGC
>LJCR01002266.1 GCA_001399705.1 Kouleothrix aurantiaca | reverse complement strand
GTGTAGGTTTCCGAGAATCGCGGCTGCACTTTGCCCTGCCAGCGCACCGAGAAGGTATCTGCGCCCATGCCACTCGCGGGCGCGCCGCTGCCCCAGCTGAAGTTAACCGTGGCGTCGGCGCGGGTGAGCTTGAGCGCGGTGCAGTCCTGGTTGTCATAATACTGGCCGGTCAGACCACTGCCCGCGCTCGTTCCAGCTGTGAGTGCAAGCTGGCCGGCCGCGTCGTTCCAGTGGAAGAGCGTGCCCCAGCCCGGCGCGAACAGGCCGATTTTCAGCGTGTAGTTGCCGGTGGCCGCGTTCGCGGGTACGGCCCAGCTAGCGCGCAACGTGCGGGCTTGACCTGCCGCGAGCGCCTGATTATCCCAGGCTTGCTGGAAGGCTTGCTGACCGTTTGGGCCGTACACTTCCAGATCCACAAGCGCGGCAGTGGCGGCGCTGCTTTGCACCGTCACGTCAATCGCGACGGTACCGCCGGGCGCGGCGGTGGCGGGCGTGGCGCTGACGCTGCTGGTATAGCTGGCTGCCGAGGTGGTGTGCGGCACCAGCACGGCAACAACACAGAGGGCGAGAACGAGTAAGACAATGCGTTGCAAAACAGGAGTTCCTTTCGATATCCTTGTCACCAATCTTCACCAAATTTTTACCAGATTGCTCGCGCCGGGTCTACACGATTACGCTCATTCCATGCCCACGTTTGCGTGTAGCACCCAGAATTGCCTTGCCAAAGCCGCGCCCGCTAATCGCACAAAGACGCATATTTGTTCGTTTCCCACGATCCTGCGGTATTTTGTCCCAGCTTTCTGTGGAAGAATGCAGGGCGCAGCGTGCGCCCAAGCGCGTGGTACAATACGCCCGCGAAACCATTGGGAAGCTTGGGAAGGGCGGTCATCCGCCAACAGCGAGGTTGCTGCTATGACTGTCACGCTGGCCGATATTCAGGCTGCCCGGCGGGTGCTGCGCGGGGTAATTAGTGCCACGCCGGTGCTCGCCGATGAGCGCCTTTCCGACGATCTGGGCGCGCGCGTGTTTTTGAAGGCCGAAAACACCCAGCGCAGCGGCTCGTTCAAAATTCGCGGCGCGTACAACACGATCAGTCGGCTCGCGCCCGAGGAGCGCGCGCGCGGCGTGATCGCGCAC
>LJCR01002268.1 GCA_001399705.1 Kouleothrix aurantiaca | reverse complement strand
GGGCGGCGCGCCCGAGCTGATCCTGATGGCGCCCGGCTCCGAGCTGTCGATGGCCGTCGAGGCGCACGGCAAGCTGGCTGAGCAGGGCGTCAGGGCGCGGGTGGTTAGCTTCCCCAGCTGGGAGCTGTTCCTGCAGCAATCGGCCGAGTACCGCGCCAGCGTGCTGCCGCCCGACGTCGGCGCGCGCATCTCGATTGAGGCGGGCGTTGGGCAGGGCTGGCACCGCTGGGTGGGCGACCACGGCGACGTGATGAGCATCGAGAAGTTCGGCGCGTCTGCCCCCTACAAGGAGATCTACCAGCACTACGGCCTGACCGTGGGCGATGTGGTCGATCGCAGCATGCGCCTGCTGGGCCGTGGCGGCGGCAACGCCGGCGGCGAGCAGGTGCCGGGCAGCGCTGCGCCGTCGGAAGGCCATTCCTAGCGCGCTTTCAGCGCAGGGGTTAGGGTTTGGGGAATAGGGATTGGCGATTGCAATGCAGAAACTCTTCCCTAAGTTCCGCATCGCATGTTTGGTACTGCGCGAGCGCGGCTTTTCGGACAGGACTTTCGCTTGCAGGGATGCATGATTCAATTCCTTGTCACTTTTTTGCGCTGCAGCGCAAAAAAGTGACAAGAAAAAGAGATTCTACCTTGCCCACCGCAGGCGTAAATCCGCCTGAGTGAAAGTCCTATCGGAATCCGTTGCTGGTTATGACCAAAGACGAATGAGGAATGACGAAACGCAATGCGGCCAAACGAAGCTGGCGGCTCGTGTGAACCGCCAGCTTCATTATTTCCCAGCCCGGCCAGATTGTCATACACTTGTCACCAGAAAACTATAGGCAATGATACATTCGATCGTACAATAGAGCTGTCCCGACCTGTGGCGTACCGAAAGCGCACACCTGTGGCAACAATCAACCAGACCGATGTACATCAGCCGCGCCTTGAAGAGTACACGCAATCGCTGCGTGAAGACTCGTTTGTTGTGCTGCTCTACTCGTCGGGCGGGCTCGGCTTGCTGTTGCTGTGCATTGGCCTGGTTGGGATGCCTGTAACACGGCTGAGCATGTATATGGGCATTGCGCTGATGCTCAGCTGCTGGCTGGCCAGCAAGCTGCGCAATCGCAAGAACTATCGTGCTGCAGTCTGCAC
>LJCR01002265.1 GCA_001399705.1 Kouleothrix aurantiaca | reverse complement strand
ATCCAGACCCCAAGGCGCTGGCCTGCTACGGTGTGCTGGTACGCCTGCGGCAGCCTGGCGCCGCGGCGACCGAGCAGATGCTGCTGCGCTTTGTGGATGGGCGGCCGGTCAGTGCGGTGAGCATCGACTTCCTGCAGTGGTGTAGCGAGCGGCTGCACGCGATGGGTAAAACCGCCTTGCTGCTGATCTGGGATAACGCATCGTGGCACATCAGCAAGGCAGTGCGCAGCTGGATACGAGCGCACAATCAGCAGGTCAAACAGGGAGAGGCGGGCGTGCGGCTCGTGCTGTGCCTGTTGCCGAGCAAAAGTCCGTGGCTGAACGCGATCGAGCCGAAGTGGGTGCACGGCAAGCGGGCGGTGGTCGAGCCAGACCGCTTGCTCACGGCGCAGGAAATAGCGGACCGCGCTTGCGCATACTATGGTTGTACTCATGAGCCGCACCTCGTACAGCCCCAAAAGGCTCCTTGATTTTGCACTAGGAAGCAGGTAGAGCTGGCGCGAGCTGGTCATGAGCACTGATTGACGCCACTCATCGAGGTCGTTGCCACGCACGCCAGAACGTTTGCGGCGACCGCTGGCGGGGATGGCGTCAGGGGTGAAGGCATGCCAGAGCATTGCGCGTGTGCCCTCAATCGTGACGGCCGCAGTCAAGAGATTGCTCACGGTCGACGCTCCTTGCTGCATCGGCGCGAACAGCCAAACACCAGGCGCAGGCGATAGTGCCACCAGCGGCGATGGATGAGCGGGTGCATAAACGCGGCGACGCCGAGCAGCACGAACAGTGCGCGCGGCGCGTCACACAGCACCAGCGCGAGTGCACTCCCCGTCACGAGCAGCGCGTGGGCGTGCGCCCAGCAGCTTCGCCGTGCCCAGGCAGCAGCCGCTTCCCGCTCGGCGCAGGCACGATGCACGCGCCCGCCGTTGCGGGTGGCGAGGATGACAATGCTGGGAAGCAGGGGCTGATGGCAGATCGCGCAGACGATGGGTGAAGTCAGGCAGGCTGGATCGGGTGTGTCCGCGTCGGGTGCAGGCGCAGAACCGAGCGAAGGGGACGAGCGTGGCACAGCGACCTCCCACCGGAGGCCGACCGCTGCGCACGAGGAATGGGCCGTTGTGTTCACGGCGACCTCCGGCG
>LJCR01002262.1 GCA_001399705.1 Kouleothrix aurantiaca | reverse complement strand
ACGTAGAACCACACATTCGCGGTCATCAGGGTGCCGAGCAGCGCGCCGACATGGATGTAGGCCGCCCGCCCGCCCAGCACCTGCGCGAGGCCATAAGTCACGGCAATCAGGAGAATAAATGAGATCGCGGCGGCGAGCTGCGGGTTCTGCTTGCTCAGCGGCGAGCGCCACAGGAAATCGTATACCAGCCAGCCGAATACCAGCGCGCACACGCCAATGGCAATCGCCAGCCCGGCGCTGATATCGGCCACACTTGGGTCGACCATATAGGCCGCGCCGCCCATGTAGTACACCACAATCAGCAGTGTGATGCCCGAAACCCAGGTGGTCAGGTTCTGAAACATGAACCAGTGAACTTTTTCGGGGTAGGGCATGCCGGGCGGCAGCAGCTTCTTTTCGACCTCGTAGAACGCGCCGCTGTGCAGCAGCCAGATCTTGCCCTGCACGCCTTCCTTTGGCTCGTCGAGCGGGCGCAAATTGCGGTCGAGCCAGTTGAACAGCAGCGAGTTGCCGATCCACATGATGCCGGCGATCACATGCACCCAGCGGACAATCAGGTCAAGCAGTTCGTGAATCGTGGCATCCATAGCGCGTCCCTCTTGTATCTGCGGAAAAACGAACGACGAAGGCAGGCGCGCGGGCGCTCTTCGTCGTCAGCTGGCCGCCGGCATCGTTGCGTGGGCGGGGCATTAGTATAGCACGAGACGGGGCGGTGCTCGCCGGGCGCTAATTACGCACTACGCATTACGCTCTACAAAGGGAAAATTCTAGTGCGTGGTGCGTAGTTTTCCTTTCATATCACTCACCCAATGCTGAAATGAACAGCAGGTCGTTCACGTTCGTCTGTGTCGGGCCGGGGCGCAGCAGGTCGTCGAGTGCGGCGAAGAAGTGGTAGGCATCGTTGCGGCGCAGGAAGTCGGCCGGGGCGAGGCCCTGCGCCCGCGCGCGTGCAAGTGTGTTGCCGTCTACCACCGCGCCCGCTGCGTCGGTCGGGCCGTCGCCGCCGTCGGTTGCGAGCGCCACCACCAACGCGCCGGGCAGGCCCGCCATGCCTTCGGCCGCGCCCAGCGCCAGCTCCTGATTGCGCCCGCCCAGCCCTTCGCCGCGGAGGGTCACAGTTGTTTCGCCGCCGGCCACC
>LJCR01002261.1 GCA_001399705.1 Kouleothrix aurantiaca | reverse complement strand
AAATTCTTGATCAATCGGCGCGGCAGATCGTCGAGGCGGCTGAGCGAACTGGTGCGCTTGTCGCCGGTCCGGTTCCGCTGCCGACCAAGATCGAGAAGTACAGTGTGATTCGCTCGTCGTTCATCGATAAGGACTCGCAGGAACAGTTTGAGATTCGCACACACAAACGCCTGATCGACGTGCTCGACCCGAGCCAGCAGACGATCAACGCGCTGATGAAGCTCAACCTGCCGGCGGGTGTTGATATCGAGATTAAGCTGTAAGAACAACCGGCAACGTATCGTTTGCTACAAAAGCGTTCTTTGGGTTTGTTCTTCTGAAACGCAGCCGCTGCGGCAGGTAGTTACCGTGAGCCCGCACGCTGCCGAGGTGCAATTATGATTGAAGGATTGCTAGGCCGCAAAATTGGGATGACCCAGGTCTTTAGCCCAGCGGGCGAGGCCATCCCAGTGACGGTGATCGAGCTTGGCCCGTGCGTCGTAACGCAGGTGCGCAGCAAAGAGCGCGATGGGTACGAGGCAGTGCAAGTTGGCTTTGGCGAGGCGAAGGCGAAGAGCCTGACCAAGCCCGAGCAGGGGCATCTGGCTGGCGCCGGGCGCTTGGTGCGCTACCTGCGCGAGTTCGGGGCCGACAACATCGAAGAGCACGAAGTTGGCCAAGTTCTGACTGTCGAGGTTTTTGAGCCAGGTCAGATTATTGATGTCACTGGCACATCAAAGGGGCGCGGCTTCCAGGGTGTTGTGAAGCGCCACGGATTTAGTGGTGGCCCCAAAACCCACGGCCAGAGTGATCGCTGGCGCGCTCCCGGTTCGATTGGTGCGGGTACCGACCCCGGCCGGGTATGGAAGGGTACGCGTATGGCGGGCCGTATGGGCAATCGCCGCGTAACCGTACAAAACCTGCAGGTTGTTGAGGTTCTGACCGATAAGAACATCCTGCTGGTGAAGGGCTCGGTGCCGGGCGCGAAGAATGGGCTGCTGATGGTTCGCCGCGCAGTCAAATCCACCAATTAACAGAGGGGTACGCGTCGATGGAAGCTAAACTCTTTAATCAGTCCGGCTCTGAGGTCGGAACCATCCAGCTGGACGACTATATTTTTGGCATCGAGCCAAATGTGCCGGTGATGCACCAGGCCATGGT
>LJCR01002260.1 GCA_001399705.1 Kouleothrix aurantiaca | reverse complement strand
GCCTGACGACGCGCTACGACAACCTGTTTCAGGTTTCGTTTCCCTACTCGATGGGCCTGCACCAGCGCCCGACCGACGGGCAGGAGCACCCCGAGTGGCATTTGCATGCGCACTTCTACCCGCCGCTGCTGCGCTCGGCTACGGTGCGCAAGTTTATGGTTGGCTTTGAGCTGCTGGGCGAGCCGCAGCGCGACATCACCGCCGAAAGCGCGGCCGCGCGCCTGCGCGAACTGCCCGAAACGCACTACCGGCAGAGCTGAAGTTGAATGATGAATGCTGAATGTTGAGTGGAAAAGTGATTTTGTCAGCGCCAAGCGCGCAAACAGGTAGCAACAACAAAATTCAAAACGGAGCACTCAGCATACTCAATCGATGAGGTGCCAATACAGCGATGGATCAACTCAAAACTCAACATTCAGCATTCAACACGTCCTTTGCATGGGCTGGCGGCATTGAAGACACCTTCATCCCGCAGGAGCGCCCCGGCCTGCGCGCGCTCGACGAGTATGAGCTCACGCAGCACTACGCGCAGTGGCGCGAAGACCTAGATCGCGCGGCGTCGCTTGGCATTGGCATGCTGCGCTGGGGCGTGCCGTGGTACCGCGTCGAGCCGCAGCCCGGCGAGTTCGATTGGGCCTGGACCGATGAAGTGCTGCCGTATATGGTGCGCGAGCTTGGCATCCAGCCGATCATCGACCTGATGCACTATGGCACGCCATCCTGGCTGTGCGGCAGCTTCGCTGGCCCGAGCTACGCCGAGTACGTGGCCACCTACGCCGCGGCGTTTGCGCGGCGCTACGCCGGGCTGGTGCGCTTCTACACACCACTGAACGAGCCAACCGTCAACGCCGAGTTTTGCGGGCGGCGCGGCGAGTGGCCACCCTACCTGCGCGGCGAAACGGGCTATGTGCGCGTGCTGCTGCAAATCGCGCGCGGCATGCAGCTCACCGCCCACGCCATTCGCGCCGCCGACCCGGCCGCCGTGCTGGTGGCGGTGGAAGCGATGCGCTGGCACACGCCCGCCACACCTGCGGCACAGGCCGCCGTCGCCACGCGCGACGCCCACGACTTGCTGGCATGGGACCTGGTGCGCGGCTCGGTCGGCGCGGCGCACCCGCTGCATGGCTACCTGACCGAGCAC